>JAKSNC010000019.1 GCA_024400195.1 Bacteroidales bacterium | reverse complement strand
AATCGTCTTCGCTTGACTCAAAACTTTACCAAGTTATTTTTTAATGTTCACTAAAAATTAGTGTGTAAAGTTTCTTTACACTAACTGTAAAATTTCTTTACACTTTTGTATTTATCTATAAGTGTAAAGTGTTGATAAATAATTGTTTATATTACTGGCACGACATTGGACACAAATTACGTCGTGATTTGAAACCTAAAGTCGAGAGTCGAGAGTCAAAAAGTCGAAAGTCGAAAGTCGAAAGTCAAGAAAGTCAAATCGTCAAATTGTCAAAAAGTCAAGAAATCGTCAAATCGTCAAAAAATATCATCATGATCAAAGTAACAAACCTGAGCAAGATCTTCCGCACGGAAGAAATCGAAACGACAGCCTTGAACGGCGTATCGTTTGAAATAAAGGACGGCGAGTTTGTCGCCATCATGGGGCCTTCGGGCTGCGGCAAATCGACGCTGCTCAACATCCTCGGCCTTTTGGACAACCCGACTGAAGGCTCCTACGAACTTTTAGGCGAGGAAGTCGGAAAACTCAAGGAAAAGGAACGTACCAAGTTCCGCAAGGGCAACATCGGTTTTGTGTTCCAGAGCTTCAACCTGATTGACGAACTCGATGTGTATGAGAACATTGAACTGCCTTTGCGTTACATGAACATCGGCGCCGCCGAACGCAAGGAAAAAGTCGCTGCAATGATGAAACGCATGAGCATCACGCACCGCGCCAAGCATTTCCCGCAGCAGCTTTCAGGCGGTCAGCAGCAGCGCGTGGCCATCGCCCGTGCATGTGTCAGCAACCCGAAACTTATTCTCGCCGACGAACCAACCGGCAACCTCGACTCGAAAAACGGTAGGGAAGTGATGAACCTGCTGAAAGAACTGAACGGCGAAGGCACCACCATTGTCATGGTGACGCACTCGCAGAAAGACGCCGCCGTCGCCGACCGCATCATCAACCTGTTCGACGGACAGATTGTTAAAAATGTATCTGATTTGCTGTGATTTTTACAAAAATATAAAATCATGATTATCAAGAATTTTATAACCACATTAAAACGTTTTACGGCCTCGTCGGTGCTGAATGTCATCGGGTTGGCGGTGGCCTTTGCGACGGCGTATCTCATTCTCGTTCAGGTGCGCCACGATTTCACTTTCAACCAATCTGTTCCTGATGGCGAACGCGTCTATTATTTGGAAATGGACGGCTCTATGGCCGGAATGGGGAAGTTTCAGTCATGGCTACCGCGACCGTTGGGCAATTCCATTTGCAATGACAACCCGACCGTTGAGGACTTCGGCGTGATACCGGCTGGCATCTCCGAACTGATTTCGGGTTTTGGCAGCGATGCTATTCTAATTCGTAACGCCGAAACAGATTCGTATGATAAGGTCAAAATTAAGGTCTTGGGATGGGGTGTGACATGTAAAGCCGCCGAAATACTTGGTGTTCAGCTTGTTAAAGGCGATTTGTCTAAAGCGACTGAGGCTTTCGTTATCACGGAGTCGGCGGCGAAACGTATCGGCTTGGATGTCGGCGACATCTTTTGTTTTGGCGACGAATGGGGCAAAGGTCAGAATTCAATCACTGCCATAGTGACCGACTTTCCGAAAAACAGCGACTGGGAAGATATTGAGTTGTTTTATGATATTGGCGAACAGAGTATTGACAGCCATGGCGAATGGAGCTTCAATCATCTCGTCAAACTGCATTCCGCCGATGATGTGCAGCAGTTTTTGGAAGTCGCGAAGATGAAGACAAGGGAATATTTTTCTGATGTATATAGTAATGTGGAAGTTCCTGATGATGTTAAAAGTCAAACGGAAAGTATGATAAACAGTGTCAGGCTGATTTCCGTTTACGATACTTATTTCGCCAACGAAAGTACGACTGGACACAAAGGCAGCAAGTCAACGGCAACTGCGCTTCTGATGATTGCTATCTTAGTGATTGTCATTGCCTTCATCAATTTTGTCAATTTCTTTATGGCGATGGTGCCGCAGCGCATCCGTGGCGTGAACACGCATCGCGTCTATGGCTGTTCGGTGGTCAAAATGAGGCTGAATTTCATTTTCGAAGCCGTCGGTTTGGTGATTCTCGGATTGCTTTTCGCCGCATTGATTGTGCTTTCACTAAAGAGTTCATTTATAGTGAATTACATTTCCGCTTCAATCGCGCTTGCCGATAATTTTGTGATTATCGCCGCCGTTGTTGGTGCAGGCTTGCTGTTTGCCGTCGTCGCTACACTTTATCCAGCGCATTACATCACGTCGTTTCCTTTAGCCCTGACTTCAAAGGGTAATTTCGGCGCGTCGAAATCGGGGCAACGTTTGCGTATGACTTTGGTCGGCGTACAGTTTGTTATTTCGATTGCATTGATAATCAGTGCATCGTTTGTTAAGTTGCAGCACGATTATATGATGGGCTACAATATGGGGTTTGATAAAGAGCAGCTGCTGACTGGAGAAATGCCGATTTCAATGGTCGGCAGTTTCGATGATAGGGAAACTTTTGCTTCAGAATTGAAAAAGAATCCGCAGATTATAGATGTTACTTTCGCAAATGGAAGTTTGATTGCCGAACAGCGTATGGGTTGGGGACGTTGGTTTCATGAGAAGTCCATCAGTTTTCAGTGTTATCCGGTTGCCTATAACTTCTTGGATTTCATGAAGATAGAGATGACCGAAGGTTCTTATTTTTCCAAAGCCGACGAACTCGACACGATGGGCGTTTTCATCTTCAATGAACAGGCAAGAGAACAATACGAAATGACTTTGGAAGACAAAGTTGAAGGACATAATGGCGAGACGCGCATTGCCGGATTTTGTAAGGATTTCAATTTCAAGCCTTTGCAGTACGGATCCGAACCGTTTGCCTTTTATGTTTTTGGTCCGAAATCGTGGAAGCTCCTTTCGCACGTCTATATCCGCACCGCGCCGAATGCCAATATCGAGGAAGTGATTGATTATGTGAAAGATAAAGTTGTTGAAATGTCGCCGAAAATCAATCACGAAGGACTTGATATTGATTTCTTCGACAAGGAATTGGGACGTCAATACAAGCAGGAGCAAAAACTTGCCACTTTGGTGACTGTTTTCTCCCTGATTTCCATTCTCATTTCGCTGATTGGCGTCTTCGGCTTAGTACTTTTCGAGACGCAATATCGTCGCAAGGAAATCGGTCTGCGCCGTGTGCAAGGTGCCGGCATCAAGGACATCTTGCTCATGTTCAACCGCAAATTCATTTATATCGTCCTGATTTGCTTCGCGATAGCCGTCCCGATTGCCTATTTCATCATCAAACGCTATTTTGAAGGTTTTGCCTATCATACGCGCCTATATTGGTGGGTTTTCGCCTTGGCTTTATTAGTTGTCGCTGTCATCACGATGGCAGTCGTTACCTTGCGTTCGCTGCGTGCCGCGACGGAAAATCCGGTAAAATCGATTCGGACGGAATGATTGAGGAAATCGGCCAAGTGCCACAACAAAAATCGGCCAAGTGCCACAACGAAAATCGGCCAAGTGCCACAACGAAAATCGGCCAAGTGCCACAACAAATTTATTTAAATGTTTGATAATTAGAAAAAAATAATGTAATTTTGCAGTCGAAAAAAAATCAATAAAAATGGTTGAATATAGACGACGAATTGCAGATGTTTTGTTAAGTGAAAAATTAGAAGCGATGGGAGCGGTTTTGATAGAAGGTCCCAAGTATTGCGGCAAAACGACGACTGCTCTTCAGCATGCAAAAAGCGTGTTGTTTATGGCAGATCCTGAGAAAAAAGACCAAAACATCACGCTCGTTACAACAAACATCGGTAAACTGTTGAGTGGCGATGCGCCAAGGCTTATTGACGAATGGCAGATTGCGCCGAAATTATGGGATGCGGTTCGCTTTGAAGTTGATAAGCGTGGCGAAGACGGGCAATTTATTTTGACAGGTTCGGCAGTTCCGCCGTCAAACGACGACATTTTTCATACAGGAACCGGACGTTTTTCATGGCTTACAATGCGGACGATGAGCCTTTGGGAATCAGGCGATTCGAGCGGCGAAGTGAGCCTTTCCGAACTCTTTAAAGATCCGTCTGTTGTTGACGGGACATCTTCGATAGACATCAATAAACTCGCTTTCCTGATTTGTCGTGGCGGATGGCCGCAAGCTACTCAGAAAAAGACTGATAAAGCGGCTCTTATGCAGGCAAAGGAATATTATAAGGCGGTCACTCGTTCAGATATTTCGCGTGTCGATGATGTTACGCGCGATTCGCAGCGTGCCGAGCGTCTGATGAGATCGTATGCACGGCTTCAAGGTGCGCAAGCTACTGTCGGTACTATTTTGGCCGACATAAAGGTCAATGATGAAGATACGCTTAACGAGAATACCATCTATTCATATATCAATGCCTTAAAGAAGATTTTTGTGATTGAGGACGTCCCGGCGTGGAATCCGAACCTGCGCTCTAAAACGGCTATACGCACAAGCGATACCCGTTATTTTACTGATCCTTCTATCGCGACAGCGTCATTAGGCCTTGGTCCAGAAGAGTTGTTAGATGATTTAGAAACAATGGGACTTATGTTTGAAATATTGTGTATCAGAGATTTGCGCGTTTATGCCGATGCCATTGACGGAACTGTCTATCATTACCGCGACAAGTCTGGATTGGAATGCGATGCTGTCATTCACAAGAGAAATGGCACATACGGATTGGTGGAAATCAAACTTGGCGGAGATGCAAACATCAACGATGGAGCGAAAAATCTGCTTCGGCTGTCTGAAAAAATTGATACAGACCGTATGAAAAAACCGAGTTTTATGATGATTCTTACCGGTGTCGGCGATTATGCCTACCGCAGAACTGATGATGTCTTGGTCGTTCCTATTGGTTGTTTGAAGGATTAATTTCATACATTTGCAACGAATAAAACGTGCTATGAATAAAGGTAAAATATTGGTCGTCGATGATAATAAAGGTATCTGCGCCGCGCTGAAAATCCTTCTGCCTCCGCATTTTGAAGAGGTACTGGTGATGACTTCGCCCGCCACTTTGGTCTCCGAAATGGAGTCCTTCAAACCTGATGTCGTGCTTCTCGACATGAATTTCTTCGCCGAAACGAACTCCGGCAACGAAGGTCTTTTCTGGACGACTGAGATAAAGAAGATGATGCCGAAAACAGAAGTCGTGCTTTTTACGGCTTATGCCGACATTGCTCTTGCCGTCGAGGGAATGCGCCGAGGTGCCTTCGACTTCATCGTGAAGCCATGGGATAACGAAAAACTTATCTCCGTCTTGAAAAACGCCTGCTGTAAGGCTTGCAAATCTTCTATAAAGGACACGTTTTCAGATGATAAGGTCGAAATGTTTTGGGGCGGCACTCCGACTATGCAGACTATCCGCCATAATGTCGGCAAGATTGCGCCGACCGACGCCACGGTTTTGATTACGGGCGAAAACGGTACCGGAAAAGATGTCTTGGCACAGGAAATACATCGTTTGAGCAAGAGATGCAACCGCCAGATTGTCTGCGTCGATGCGGGGGCCATCACCGAGACTTTGTTTGAAAGCGAACTCTTCGGCCACGTCAAAGGCGCGTTCACCGATGCACATACCGATCATATCGGCAAGTTCGAGCAGGCCGACGGCGGCACGCTTTTCCTCGACGAAATCGGTAATATTCCGCTGCATCTTCAGGCTAAACTTTTGCGTGCCATTCAAAATAGAAATATTACGAAAGTCGGTGATAATAAACTTGTTCCAGTTGATATTCGTTTGATTTGCGCCACAAATAAGAACCTTGAAAAGATGGTCGCAGAAGGTCATTTCCGCGAAGATTTGTACTATAGAATCAATACTGTTCAACTGCATCTTCCGTCGTTGAGGGATAGAAAAAACGATATTTTGCCTTTGGCGGAAATTTTTATCAGAAAGTTCAACAAAAAATATCGCCGTAATATCGAAGGCGTGAGCGAGTCGGGTAGGGAAGTGCTTGAAAATCACAGTTGGAGCGGCAATATTCGTGAGTTGCAGAACTGTATCGAAAAAGCCGTTATTCTCGCGGAAAATACTTCTCTTACACCAAATGATTTGAAAATCACATCTGTTTCAAAGCCGATGGAAATACCGACTTTGGATGAAACGGAAGAAAAAGCCATCCGCAGTGCGATGGAAAAATACGACGGTAATCTTACGTTGGTTGCAAAATCGTTGAATATCAGTCGCCCGACATTATACAACAAACTAAAAAAATACAGCATTTGATGCAACTTTGGCCTGTGATATTGATTGTTTTTGCATTTGTTGTGGTGACGGCTATAGTTACATCCATCATCGTGCGGCGCAAGGATAGAAACAAGGTTGCCTATATGCTTGATGCTTTTGAAGACGACGAGATGAATTTCCGTTTTCAGGAAAATGGGAAATTTAACACCACATTGAACCGAATGCGTTGGATATTAGAGCGAAACCGTCAACGCGACGAACAAGAGTCGTGGATAAAGCTCATCCGCGTCCTGACGCACGAAATCATGAATACGGTCAGCCCGATTGCCTCTTTGAGCGAGGCCTTGAGCCGTTCCGTCGAGCATCCCGACGAGGAGCAGTTAGATATCAAAGTTGGGCTGAAAACGATTTCGTCGTCATCGAAGGATTTGATCAGATTCGTGGAGTCGTACCGCACTTTGGCAGGCGTGGCGCGTCCGGTCAAAAAAGCCGTCATGCTTTCCGAATTGATGGAGAAAATCATCAACCTGACTTCGGAACAATGCGCTATGTATAATGCGAAATGTTCATATACAGCATTTTCCGATGATATTATACTTTATGCCGACGAAAGTCAGTTGTCGCAGATTATGGTCAATCTGATTAAAAATGCGCTTCAGGCGGAAGCCGATAAGATTGATATTGAGGCGAGTATCAATGCCGATGAGCAGGTGTGTATCACCGTCAGCAACAATGGAAACGTCGTCAGTCGTGAAAGTCGGGAACAGATGTTTGTACCTTTTTATACTACCAAAAGTAACGGTACCGGCATCGGTCTAAGCCTCTCGCGGCAGTTTATGAATCTGCACAACGGAAGTATCAACCTTGTCGAAAGTTCTCAGGAAAAGACGGTTTTTCAGTTGATTTTCAAATGATGGTGTTATAATTGCTTCGGCGGGTTCTGAAATTCAGAACCCGCCGAAGCAATTTCTTTGTCGATGCCTAAATTCGGCACCGACATCTAATCTCATATACTCTTTTCAATCTGCCAGCAGAAAGCCCGCAGACCGAGTTCCGGAGTGATAGAGTCGAGTTTGTGCAAGGCCTCCATAATGCCGTCCGACTCCTCGTCGGCAACAAAGGACAGAATGGCGTCGTTCATCACTGGCCATGTGTGATCGCCGTAATGAGGCTCTCCTGTCTCGCTTCCGCGTCCGTTTATCTCGTTCCAGCGTGTGAATCCACGGCTGTTGTGTCTTTCAAGAATGTTTGCCACCTCCATGAAGTAGGCTTGGTTGTATGCTACGAATATTCCTTTCATTGTCTTGAGTATTAAAGATTTGCGATGATTGCGTCGTTGCCTGTCAGTTTTGTTGCCTTCCTTTGTTCTTTGCGTTCTCTTCTGCTTAAAACGATGGCGTATAACGTCGGGATAAGGACGAGTGTTATGAGTGTTGAAACGCTGAGTCCCCATGCCACAGTGACACCGAGGCTTGTCCACATCTCAGCACCTTCGCCGGTACCGATGGCTAACGGCACCATACCGAGAACGGTCGTCAACGTCGTCATAAGGATAGGACGAAGACGCTGTTTCGATGCGGTGACGACGGCTTCGTTGACTTTCATTCCTCTTGCACGGCAAAGAATGGTGTAGTCGATAAGGACGATACCGTTTTTAACAACGATACCCATCAGAATAAGAACGCCGATCATAGCCATGATGCCGAGAGCCATATTGCTCGTTACCAATCCGATGAGAACGCCGGTAAAGGCAAACGGCACCGAGAACATGATGACAAACGGGTCCACAAGCGACTCGAACTGCGAGGCCATAACGACATAAACGAGTATGATAATCAAGGCGAGAAGCATGAATAAGTCGGCGAAAGCGTCTTTCTGGTTCTCGTAGTCACCAGCAATTTTGACCATAAACTCTGACGGCACGTCGGTCTGCGCGATATATTTCTCCGTCTCGGCGACGCCGTCGGAAAGTGCGTATCCCTTTGCCACGATGCCGGTCACGGAGACCATTCTCTCACGGTCTTTTCTCTCAATGGTAGGAGGTGTCAGAGCTTCAACAACTTTGGCGACTTCTTTCACTCTCACAACTTGTCCCTGAGAGCCGTAAAGTACGATGTTTTCAATGTCTTCCTTGCTCTTTCTGTATTCAGGTGCATAACGAACTCTCACGTTATATTCGTCTCCGTCCTCACGGAAATAAGTCATGATGGAACCGTTGATACGGTTTCTGACGAATGTCGCGGCGGTGGTGAGGTCTATTCCGTTGAGCATCAGTTTCTCTCTGTCGAAATCAACGTGATATTCAGGCGTATATTCGTCGCGGCTGAGGAGCACCTGCGAGAACATCGGCGACTCTATCATCTGGCGTTGTAGTTCGGCAGCCACGCGGTCGGCCTCGCTGAAGTCGTAACCATATATCTCAAGTTTCACGGACGATGCGCCGCCCATTCCGCCTTGTCCTTCTGTTACACTGTATTTGCTTATTATTGTGTTGTTTTTGAGGTCGCGGCGCACCCATTCGGCTATCTCCTGAGTGCTTCTCACACGTGTCATCTTAGAACCGAGGTTGATGTTCATCGAAAGAATATGCGTTCCGTTGTTTTGCATTGATGCAAAGGCGTTTTCCTCATCAGCAACACCGTAACGGTAGTTGAAAACCACGATTTCCGGAATGGAATCGGTGTATTTTTTGTATAATTCTTCAGCTAATTCTTTTGTGACGGCCTCTCCGGTACCGACTGGCAGGTTGATTGTGATGGAAAGACGACCTTGGTCCATATTCGGCACGAACTCGGTCTTGAGTCGCGGCAGTGTCAGAACAAGGGTGACAAAGAAGATGATGATTGCGATGAAAACGGTTGATTTTCTGTGTGTTACAGCCCAGTTGATGAGACGGCCGTAACCATTGGAAAGAGCGTTAAGGCCTTTATCGATAGGTGTGAAGAGAAACTTGTGGAACTTGCTGTCGCTCTTGTGCAGCTTCATCATTCTTCCGCACATCATCGGTACAAGGGTCAGTGCCGCGCTCGTCGATATTATCATGATGATGCTGACGATCCATCCGAGTTGCTGGAAGAGGACGCCGGCGAGACCTGAGACCATCGTCAGAGGCAGGAACACGGCGAGCATGGTGAGCGTTGACGCGATAACGGAGATTGATACTTCTTGTGTCGCGTGAACGGCTGCCTCCATAGGTTTCGCGCCGCGGTCGATGTGGGACGTGATGTTCTCCAAAACGACGATAGCATCGTCAACAACCATACCGATAGCTATTGATAAAGCACTCATTGATATGATATTCAACGTGTTGCCTGTTGCCCACAGATAAACAAGCGAACCGACAAGGGCAATAGGAATGGATAAGACGATGATGAATGTCGCCCTCCATCTTCCGAGGAACACAAACACGACCAAAGCCACAAGCATAAAGGTGATGAAAATGGTCTCTTCAAGTGAGTTGATTGTGTTGATGATGTTGTCGGACGTGTCCATGATAGTGTTAATCTTAACATCAGAAGGAAGTCCTTTCTCCAACTTCGCAAGTTCTTTCTTTACTCCTTTTATAACCTCGACGGCGTTGGCATCGGTCTGTTTCTGAATGATAATCATTGCACCCTGACGACCGTTGGTGAACGCCGACTGCAGACGTTCCTGCTGTCCGTCGTTGATTGTCGCAACATCTTTCAGATATACAGCCTTGCCGTTGAACATACCGACTACGATGTCGGACATCTCGCCGGCCGATTCGAATTCCTTCTGAATACGGACAGAATAAGTGTCGGAACCAACATCAATGTTGCCGGCCGGAAGGTTTCTGTTTTCAGCGGCAATGGCACCCGATATTGCTTCGACGGTGAGACCATAAGCCTCGAGTTTGTTAGGCTCCACGAAGATTTGAATCTCACGTTTGGGAGCACCCGATACAGACACCGTTCCGACACCGTTGACACGTGCTAACGGCGTCGTCAACTTATCGTCGAGAATCTTGTCTAAAGCGTTGGTGCTCTCTTCAGCCGTCGCCGAAAGCATCAAGATTGGCATGTCTTCCATACTGAACTTGAAGATGAACGGATTGCCAGTTCCTTCAGGTAGATACGACTTTACCATCTCGAGTTTGTCTCGGACGTCATTCGTCGCTTCGTCGATGTCGATACCGTATTCAAACTCCAACGTGATGATGGATATGTTTTCTTTGGAATTGGACGTTATGTGCTTGAGGTTGCTGACAGAGTTGAGCGTGTTTTCCAAGACTTTGGAAACGTTAGTCTCAATATCAGCGGCATTCGCGCCCGAATAACTCGTGAACACCATAATGGTATTCGCTTCCATACTCGGAAGCAGGTTGATTGGCAGCTTCATCAACCCGAACACACCCATGATGGCGATGGTCACGAAAACCAACGTCACGGTTACGGGATTGTTGACAGATGATCTATATAAACTCATTTATAATCAATTTAAAAGGTTGTTTGCTGACTACTTCTTTTCAACTACTTCGACTTTGATGCCGTTTCTGAGCTTGTTCTGTCCGGTCGTTATCACTATACAGCCGTCATCAAGGCCGCTGAGGACTTCGAACCTGTCGTTCATTCTTGCACCGAGTGTCACGATTTTGTATGTCACTGTGTTGTCGTCGTTGAGGACATAGACATATTGGTCGCCGGCACCGATTTGCTTTTGGACGGCCCTGTCGGGGATGACGACGTTGTATTTCTCGCCGAAGTTGAGGCTCACACGGGCGAACATTCCCGGACGGAGACGCTCGTCGCGGTTTTCACACACTATCTCCACCTGGAACGTGTGCGAACGCTGGTCGATGACGGGGTAAATGATGTTGATCTTGCCCTTGAAAACTTCATCTTTGTATGATTCGGTCACGATGTCAACTTCCATACCTTTTTTTACATTGATGAAATCAGTCTCCGATACGTTAATCATCATCTTTACCGGTGTGATGCTTTGAACGACGAAAAGCGGCTGTGCCATGGCGTACATGTCGCCGGTATCGTAGTTTCTGGCCGTTACGACTCCCGATGAAGGACTGTCGAGGTACGTGTTTTCAAGAAGGTTTGCGTATGTCTTCTTCGCAATGTCGTATGCGAGAGTCATCGCGTCATAATCCGATTGTGAGACCGCGCCTATCTCGTGAAGTTCCTTGATGCGTCCGTACTCGATTGAATCATTGAGCACTTGAAGTTTTGCTTTCTCAAGGTTGACGGCATCCATCGTGGCGAGTCTCTGTCCGGCTTTCACGTGGTCGCCGACTTCGACGAAAATCTGTTTGATACGTCCTGCCGACTGCGGGGCGATGTTGTTAACGACATCTGCCAGAATCGTCGTCGGATAGACATTGATTTGTGGAACATATTCCGCATTGCATTTTGCAACGGTGACTTTTGGGAGCTCGTCAAGAACCGCCGCCTGTTTGTCATTCTTCTGTCCGCAGGAAACAGCTATCAACGCGATAGAAGCAACTAATAAATTACCTAATGTTTTCATTTTATATCTTATTTTTTTTATTTTCCAAGTGTTTTTATTTGTATTCGTTTCCAATGAGTTCGTTGAGTTTCGAGAACGCGACCATGTAGTCGTAGATTGACTGTGAGATGTTCAGCTTTGCCTGCATGAGTGCGAGTTCCGCGTCGTTAAGTTCTATGATGGTGGCTTTTCCGACTTCGAACATCTTCTCCGCGATGTTGTAGCTCTTCTGAGCCATCGAGAGTGTCGATTCGGCTGCTGCGTATCTCTTGACGCATGTCTGCATCACGTCAGTGTAGTTCTTCGCCCCGATTTGAATCTGTCTCTTTGTGTCTTCGATGGTGAGTTTCAAAATCTCCTGGGTCTTCTTGTACTGGCTGATGTTGTAGTGTTTCGACAAACCATCGAATATCGGTATCGAAAGTGTCAGTCCGGCAACGCAGTACGGATTCCAGTGGAAGTCGAAATCGTTGCTGAGTGTTACGTAATTGTAGTTGAACGAGGCCGACAGGGTGGGGAGGTAGCCGTATTTGTATTGCTTTATCGCAGCGTCAATCTGCTCGTTTTGCAGTCCCAACTGAACCAGATTGGTGTTGTGTTCCACATCGTATTCGAGTTGCTCGATAGAAGGATTGATAAGCGGGTCTTTGTAGTCCTTTATCTCGCCGACGACATCCAACTCCGTTTCAAAGTCGATGCCCATGACGGCCTTGAGCTGCCATATCGCAAGTTCAACAGCCGTCTCTCCGCTATAGACGTTTGGCTCGGCGTTCTTCATGTTGACCTGCGCACGCAGATATTCAAACTCCGAAACCTTGCCGACATTGTACTTCTTTTCGACATTCTCAAAATTGCGGACCTGGTTGTCGTATGTCTCTTTGTACAGATTTAAGGCCTCTTTCGCAAAAAGGACGCCGAAAAACGCCTGCTTCACTTCCGAAACCATCGCTATTTTTGACGAGCGGGCCTTCTCGACGGCAATCTCTACATCAATTGCTGACAGCTTGAGACTCTTCCAAAGCTGGGCGTTGACAAGTGGCATCGCCGCGGTGACACCGGCTGAAATGTTGTTGCTCATACCCACTTCGATTTCCATAGTCTGACCGTTCATCTCCATCGCCATGACCTGCTTCTTGATGGTGCGCTGATAATTGCCGTTCAAACTGATGTTTGGATAAAGTGAGGCGTAAGTGCCTTTTTTTGCATAGCCCGTCTTCTGAACCGTCAGGTCGGCTATCTTCACCGTCGGACTTTCCGTCAGGGCTATGTCGATGGCCTCGTCCAAAGTGAGCGTCAGCTTTTCCTGTGAGCGGGCATCCTCTCCGAACCAGAGTCCGAAAATACTCAAAACACAGAAAATTAATAACTTTGATTTGAACATTATTTAATTATTTAAAGGTTTTTATTTTCCACAAGAGCCTTTTTATTGGCGTAATTTGAGGCTGCAAAAATATGAAAAAAAAACTTGCTTTCGACTGACGCAAAGCTCTATTTCACTCAAAATAAAAGTTGTTTCAATGAAAATGAGGCGCGATTCTATCTGAATGTAGAATGGCTTGCGATATTAACGAAAACTGGTAGAGTCGCGATTCATCGCGACTTTGAGAAAACAATTCGTGGATATTGTAGAGGCCATCTTGATTCCCATTCTTTTTGAAAAATAAATGTCGAAAATCAAGGATAAAATCGTATCTTTGCGCCTTAAATCATAAATCTTATTAAAAATGGGAAAAATCAAATACGTCTATTCTTTCGGCGACCGCAAGGCTGAAGGAAACTCGACGATGAAGAATCTTTTGGGCGGAAAAGGTGCCAACCTTGCTGAGATGTGCAACCTCGGTCTCCCTGTTCCTGCAGGTCTCACCATAACCACGGAATGCTGCACCGCCTATTATGCGAATAAATGCCAGCTTCCTGCAGGTTTGATGGATGATGTTCACGCCGGAATAAAGAAAATGGAAGCCATCATGGGAATGAAATACGGCGATGCCGAGAATCCTCTTCTCGTGTCATGCCGCTCCGGCGCGCGCCAGTCAATGCCGGGCATGATGGATACAGTGCTCAATATCGGCCTCTGCTCCAAAACTATTCCGGGCCTCATCAAGAAGACAAACAACCCACGCTTCGTATATGACTCATATCGCCGCCTCATCATGATGTACGCCGACGTCGTCATGGAGAAGGCTGAAGATATGGAACCGGTCAAAGGTGTCGGAATCCGCAAGATTCTTGACGATATGCTCGATAATTTCAAAAAGAAACAGGGTTATAAGTCAGATACCGACATCAAGGCCGAGGAACTTAAAAATCTCGCCGAAGAGTTTAAGAAAGTCATTAAAAAGGAACTCGGCAAGTCGTTCCCCGATGACGCCGAAAAACAACTCGAAGGCGGTATCAAGGCCGTGTTTAAGAGCTGGAACGGAAAGAAAGCAGTCTCTTACCGTAAGATAGAAGGTATTCCCGAAGACTGGGGTACAGCCGTCAACGTTCAGACTATGGTGTTCGGAAATATGGGCGAAAATTCCGCAACGGGCGTCGCTTTCACACGTGACCCCGCAACAGGCGATAACAAGTTCTATGGCGAATGGCTTATCAACGCCCAAGGTGAAGACGTCGTCGCCGGTATCCGCACGCCTAACCCGCTCAACGACGACACCAAGAACGAGAAAAACAAGAACATGCCTTCAATGCAGGAGCTTATGCCCGATACTTACAAAGAACTCTGTGAGGTCCGCCGCATTCTTGAAGACTTCTACAAAGACATGCTCGATATAGAGTTCACAATTCAGGACAAGAAACTCTATATGCTTCAGTGCCGTGTCGGTAAACGTACAGGTGTCGCCGCCGTCAATATGGCCCTCGATATGCTTCACGAAGGACGCATTGATGAGAAAACGGCTGTTATGAGACTGAATGTCAATCAGATTGACGAACTTCTTCACCCGATTCTTGATGCTTCGGACGAGAAGAAACACAAGATTCTCGCTCACGGTCTTCCGGCAGGTCCCGGCGGTGCAGTGGGAAGAATCGCCCTATCAAGCGCAAAGGCTAATGAATATCGCGCTGCCAAGACAAACTGCGTCCTTGTCAGAGAAGAAACCAATCCCGAAGACGTCGAAGGTATGCGCGCTGCTAACGGCATCCTCACCGCAAAAGGCGGAATGACATCACACGCCGCCCTCGTCGCCCGCGGCTGGGGTAAGTGCTGCATAGTCGGTTGCGAAGCCGTCCATATCAACGAGAAAGATGCTACCGTCACCATCGGCGAGAAGATATACAAAGAAGGTGACATCATCAGCCTTAACGGAACGAAGGGTTACGTCTATGACGGCGAAATCAAGATGATTGACGCCACCGAGAACAAACGCTTCCAAGAGTTTATGAAACTCGTTGACAAATACCGCAAGATGGGTGTCCGTACCAACGCCGACAACCCGGACGATGCTCTTAAAGCCGTCAGCTTCGGTGCCGAAGGTATAGGTCTGTTCCGTATCGAGCACATGTTCTACGGCAAGAACAGCGAGAAACCTCTCGCCAAACTCCGCAATATGATTATCGCGACTACGAGCGAGGCTCTCGCAATGACTATAAAGAACGACAAGAAACGCAAAGAGGCTGTCGAAAAGGCCATCAAGGAACGCCAGACCGCACTTAACGAACTCGAACCTTATATCCGCGAAAGCGCAAAGGCCACGATGAAGGTGCTCGATGGCAAACCTGTCACATTCCGCCTTATGGACCCGCCGCTTCACGAGTTCGTCCCTCATACACTCGACAAACAGAAGGAACTCGCCGCTGAACGTAAAATGTCGCTCCGTGAACTTCAGAAGAGAATCGAACTGCTTCACGAAGTCAACCCGATGATGGGTCTCCGTGGAGTGCGCCTCGGCATCGTCTATCCGGAGATTACCGAGACACAGTTCCGCGCCCTGTTTGAGGCAACGGCACAACTGATGAAGGAAGGCCAACATCCTCACCTCGAGATAATGGTTCCTCTTACAATCAACGTGAAGGAACTTGAGCACCAGAAAGCTATTGCCGAGCGCGTCAAGGCCGAAGTGGAGAAGAAATATAAGTTCCAGATTGAATATATGTACGGAACGATGATTGAGATACCTCGCGCCACATTGGTCGCCGACAAGATTGCCGAAGTGGCACAGTTCTTCAGCTTCGGAACCAACGACCTCACCCAGATGACATTCGGCTTCTCGCGTGATGATGTTAATGCCATTGTTCACAGCTATATCGACCAGAAGATTATCCCTGCCGACCCGTTCAACACATTGGATCAGGAAGGTGTCGGTCAGTTGGTGAAACTTGGTGTTGAGCGTGGCAGAAGTGCAAGAACATCTCTGAAATGCGGCGTTTGTGGTGAACATGGCGGTGACCCGGCTTCTGTGGAGTTCTTCTACAAGACAGGCCTCAACTATGTCAGTTGCTCGCCGTTCCGCGTGCCGGTCGCACGACTCGCAGCGGCACAGGCTGCTATCAAGGCCGAGAAGTAAAATAAGAAATGACGATTAACGTCAGACGATAATATGAGCAGAGACGCGTTTAGACGCGTCTCTGCTTTTTTACACTTTCTCATGACGTTGATGCCAATGTCAGTCCTTCAGGCTTCCGATCGGCACGACATACACACCGTCGGCGCGGCGGAAGGCGTATTTGCCAACGGCTGTCACGACGGCCATGAACGACGGCTCCTGCATCTTTTCGGTATCTATTTTGCCACGTAACTTCTTGAGGTTCGCCGCACCTTCTTCAATGTGAGTGTCACCGCCGAGTTTTATCTCGACAAGACCGTATTTACCGTTGCGGAGGTGAATCACGGCATCGCATTCAAGCCCGTTTTTGTCGCGGTAATGATAGACCTTGCCATCCATCGCTTCGGCATAGACACGTAAGTCTCTGACGGCCAATGTCTCAAACAGCAGTCCCATTGTTTCGAGGTCGTTCAGCAGGTCGTTCGGGCCGAGACCAAGAGCGGCTGCCGCAATCGAAGGATCGACGAAATACCGCGTGTCGGATGTGCGTATCGCCGTTTTTGAGCGGAGGTTGGGATTCCAAGCCGGCATGTCCTCAATGGTGAAAATCTTCTTGAAAGCGTTAATGTACGAAGCTATTGTGTCTTCGCTCATACTTGCGAGCTTATTCGTTTCAAGGTCAGTGTAAAACGTGCTTATCGGCACTTGTCCGCCTTGATGTCTCGCGTATGCTCTCAACAGCCTGCTGGCAAATTCCGCATCTTTGTTTGAGCCGTCAGCTCTTGAAACATCGTAGTTTATAATAATGTCAACGTAGTTGG
Organism: Bacteroidales bacterium; assembly: GCA_024400195.1. GTDB lineage: Bacteria > Bacteroidota > Bacteroidia > Bacteroidales > F082 > Limimorpha. Next base: position 19,261 of record JAKSNC010000019.1, on the reverse strand, counting down.
CAGCCTGCCGCAAAGCCGCTTTTCTGCTCAAAAGCAATGTGCCGGGCCATCCGCCACGACATGTCAGGTAGGCTATTTCATCTAATGGATGGTCGGGCGACAATACCGCCAAATCCTCACCATTGAAGAGCGATTTGAGACTTACTCCGCCGTTAGAATCACCCGACTCCCAAAGTGTCATCGGGCGCATTACCACACGAGCGAACCTTCCTGCCCCCGAATGGTAAATCTCCGACATGTTCGGAGGCACGGCAGAACCGGTGAATATCAACTGGCCGGGCAGCCCCCGATGACTCACTTCAAATCTTGCGGCGTCCCATAGTTTTGGAGCCAATTGCCATTCGTCAATCAGCCGAGGAGTGTCTCCGTCAAGAATTACATTGGGGTTTGTATCCGCAAAATACAAGTTTGATTTTACCGAGCGAGGATCATCCATGTAAACGACACTCTTTGCCCGCTGAACCGCCGTCGTCGTTTTCCCACACCATTTGGGACCTTGTATCAGAACAACACCGGAGGCTTCAAGTTGTTCGGCAAGAATCTTGTCTGCAATGCGATTTTTATAATTACTTTCTTGCATTTTTTAATGCACTTTTTTGAACTGCAAAAATACAAATTATTTTATTATAAATCAAACTTTTATAAAAATTATTCACCAAGTTGGCCGGTTTTTATTCACCAAGTTGGCCGATTTTCGTTCACCAAGTTGGCTGATTTTTATTCACCAAGTTGGCTGGTTTTCATTCACCAAGTTGGCTGATTTTTATTCACCAAGTTGGCCGATTTTTATTCACCAAGTTGGCCGGTTTTTGTTCAAAGAAACTTTATTTGTAAAAAATTATTAACAATTTGGATTATTGTTTTATTTTTGCATTTGTGAAAAATTCGGGGTGATAAATAACTGCATTTGTTTCTCAACCCTGTGAAATGTAAAACCATGGCAAAGAAATCTACCGAAAACGTCATCAACCTTGACAATATCCTGTTCAATTGCCGCGACATACTGCGTGCGGCACGAAATTCGGGTTCGTTTTTTGAAAAACATTATTATGATGAACATTGATAAAAAAGACCTGAAGGAGCAGGAAATCCGCACGATGTTTATTACTCCGGCTTTGAATGACAAAGGTTGGAAAGTGGGTGATAATATGCGTGAGGAATACTATTTCACTGATGGTCGCGTGCTGGTGGCCGGCAACCTGCATTCCGTCGCAGATGGCAAAAAAGCCGATTATCTGCTCTACCATAACGGGAAACCGATTGCCGTTTTGGAAGCCAAAGACAACAAACACGCCGTTGGCGGCGGCATCCAGCAAGCCATCGACTATGCTCAAATTCTGGATTTGAAATTTGCATACTCCAGCAATGGCGAAGCTTTCCTTGAACACGATTTTACTACGGGCAAGGAAACCGAGTTGAAAATGGATGAGTTTCCAACCGAAGATGAGTTGTATCAGCGCTATCTCGCCAGCAAAAATTATAGCGACGAAGAACAGAAAATTGTTGAAACTTCCTATTATTTTGATGCCTATAGTTACGAGCCACGCTACTACCAGCGCATCGCCATCGACCGCACGGTGGAAGCCATCGCCAAAGGACAGCAACGTGTCCTTATTGTAATGGCCACCGGAACAGGAAAGACTTATACCGCATTCCAAATCATCCACCAGCTGCATAAAAGCGGTGCCAAAAAGAAAATCCTCTATCTCGCCGACCGCAATATCCTCATCGACCAGACGATGGCGCAGGATTTCAAGCCATTCAAGAAGTTTATGACCAAAATCACTTCCAATGGCGAAGGCGTCGATAAGATTGACACCTCCTACGAAGTGTATATGGCATTGTATCATCAACTTGTGGGAAAAGAGGGACAGCCGGATCCGTTTTTGGAAGTACAGAAGAACTTCTTTGACCTCATTGTTGTGGATGAGTGTCATCGTGGCAGTGCGAAGGACGATTCCGCCTGGCGCAAGGTGCTTGAATATTTCGACAGCGCCACCCAAATCGGTATGACAGCCACGCCCAAGGCCGTGGAAGGCGCCAACAATCTCGATTATTTCGGCGAACCCGTTTACACCTATTCGCTGCTGCAAGGTATCAACGACGGTTTTCTCGCGCCATATCGCGTCACTGCCGATTTCATCAATGTGGATTTGCAGGGCTGGACTCCCGACGAAGGCGAACTCGACCTTTTCGGACATGAGATAGAACAGAAACTCTACCAACGCCAGAACTTCGGGCGCGACATCGCCATTAAGCTACGGCGCAAAGTTGTCGCCCACCGCATCACGCGAATGCTGCACGACATCGGCCGGATGACCAAAACCATCGTCTTCTGCTCCGACATTGAGGAAGCCGCCGAAATGCGTTTCCTCCTCGTGAGTATGAATGCGGATATGTGCAAGAAAAATCCGTACTACGTCACGCGCATCGTGGGCGAAGACCGCGAAGGCAAAAAGCAATTAGACAATTTCATCAGCGTGGATGAACCTTATCCGGTTATTGTAACCACCTCCGAACTGCTTTCCACAGGCGTAGATTGCAAGACTTGCGGACTCATCGTCATTGACAAGGAGATTGGCTCGATGACGGAGTTCAAGCAGATTATCGGGCGTGGCACAAGACTACGCAAAGATAAAGGCAAGTGGCATTTGGAGATTTTGGATTTCCGTAACGCCACCGCCAAGTTCAAAGACCCCGATTTCGATGGCGACCCCGAGCCGCCAGTTAAAAATACCAAGGAATACAACTGTGGCGAAAACAATGGTTTTCCTCAAATGGCGAGCGAAAATGATGACATACAATATAATGCGCGTCACAAATATGTCATCAACGGACAGGACATTCGGATTGAGTCGGAGATTGTGAGCGTGTTGGGCGAAGACGGCAAGACGATGCGCACGGAAAGTGTGCAGACCTTTGCCCGCAAACAAATCCGCCTACGTTATGAAACCCTCGACCAGTTCATCCGGACCTGGACGGAAACCGAGCGCAAGCAGGCCATCCTCGACGAGCTGAAAGAGTACGCCATCCTCATTGATGCCGTGCGCGAGAAAAATGCCGCCCTGAAAGATGCCGACATCTTCGACATCATCTGCCACGTGGCCTACGACCAGCCGCCGCTCACCCGTAAGGAACGCGCCAACAACGTGAAGAAGCGCAACTACTTCGGCAAGTACGAAGGCAAGGCCCGCGAGGTGTTGGAAGCTCTGCTCGACAAATACGCCGAAAACGGCATCCTCGACTTCGAGCGCGCCGACATTCTGGAAATCCCGCCATTCAACCGGATTGGCAAACCCACCAAAATTATCAAACTCTTCGGCGGCCAAGACGGCTTTGAAAAAGCAATAAAAGAATTAGAAGAAGAAATTTATAAAATAACAGCATAAGAAAATACTATGCCCGTCAACAACATCATCAAACGAATACAGAACATCATGCGCTCCGATGCCGGCATCAACGGCGATGCGCAGCTGAACTTCATCAACAACGCGCTCTTCCCCGTCATCAAAGGGCAGGACGTGGAGTACAACGGATAAAACATCAAGGGCATTGCGGTGACCGCCGACACGCCCCGCTCCAAAAGCATCGTGCCCGAGACTTTCGCCGACCTCCAGCCCGAATATGAAGATTACAAGTTCATCGAATGGCGCATCTCACAGCAGTACCTCAACCAATATCACGGCACTTACGCATTAGCATAAAAATGGCAAGGATGATTGTCAGAAATATCGTATTTTCTTTTTTAGTAAATTGTTTCTGTTGTAAAAATAGTGTAATTTTGCAGCATTCCAAGTCCCGATGAAAGAGGCCTACTAACGCACTGGCTTTCAGACCGAATGACGGAATAGCGAAAACGAAACATAAATTACGAAGGAACATATCAACGTTATGGATAAAGAAAAATCACTAATATCATTGACCGAAGCGGTTGAGGCAATTAAAACTGCGATTTTGCAAGGCCAGTACGAGGCATTGAAAGATGTAAATCGGGTGCAACTCGCTGTTTATTTTGCGATTGGAAAATATTTATCGAAGAATAATAAAAGATTTGCGTATGGAGCAAAAACAATGGAAAAAATAAGTGAGCAGTTGCATAAAGAAATGCCGGGATTGAGAGGGTTTTCGACTTCGCTTTTGTATGAAATGCGTAAGTTTTACGATGTATGGAATGAATTGGACATAGATTTTCCAATTCCAATTGGAGAATCTTCTTCTATAGATAGCAACGCATCAATCACAAAACAAGAAATGAATTTTCCAATCACAATTGGAAAATTACAACCGCTTGAGAATCTGATTGATATATATCATTCAATGAGAATCCCCCATCTTCCTGATTTTCCGATTGAGGATTTCTTCAAGGTGCCGTTTACTCATCACATCCGCATTATGTCAAAGTGCAAAGACCTTCCGGCTCGGTATTACTACATACATCGCACTGCGGAAGAGCATCTTTCAGTCGATGCTCTTGAAAAAATCATCAAACAGCAGGCGTTTGAAAACCGGGACAAACTACCCAACAACTTTTCTCAAACCATTACAAATTCATATATGGCGCGCAAGGCGGTAATGATGTTCAAAGATTCATACGCATTGGAGTTTGTCAATACGGAAGAAATTGGTGAACGTGATCGCCAGGATATTGATGAGAGAGTTGTTGAACAAAGGATTGTCCAGAATATCAAAAACTTCATAATGACATTCGGGAAAGATTTCTCCTTTATTGGCAATCAATATCATCTGGAAGTGTATGGCGTTGAGTTTTTCCCTGATCTGCTGTTTTTTAATCGCGAACTCAATTCTCTGGTGGTTGTTGAACTGAAATTAGGCGAATTCAAACCTGCCTATCTTGCCCAACTGACCACTTATCTGCAGATCCTTGATGACCACGTGCGCAAGCCACACGAAAATCCTTCGATAGGAATTGTTCTTTGCAAGTCCGCCAACAAAGACTTTGTGGAATATGTCATTCAGAAATACACAAGTCCTATGGGCGTGGCCACCTACAAAACAGCCGCCGATATGCCGGAAGACTTACGGAAAGCCTTGCCCGATCTTGAAGATTTGAAAAGAATTATTAGTGACGAGGCAAAAGATGAATAAAATACAATTATTATGTCAAAAATAATCCCCCATAATGATAAAACAACAAACCCACCAAGATCATCAAACTCTTCGGCGGCCAAGACGGCTTCGAAAAAGCAATAAAAGAATTAGAAGAAGAAATTTATAAAGTAGCGTAAATAATCTATGCCCGTCAACAACATCATCAAACGAATACAGAACATTATGCGCTCCGATGCCGGCATCAACGGCGACGCGCAGCGCATCGAACAGATGACCTGGATGTTTTTCCTCAAAGTATATGACACACAGGAGGAAACCTGGGAGTATAAAGCACATAAGGACAAGAAAGAGTATGTCAGCATTATTCCCGAACCACTGCGGTGGCGCAACTGGGCTATCGACAACAAAGACGGCAACGCCCTCACCGGCGACGCTCTGCTGAACTTCATCAACAATGCCCTCTTCCCCGTCATCAAAGGTCAGGACGTGGAATACGACGGACAAAAAATCAAGGGCATTACCGTGACCGCCGACACGCCCCGATCCAAAAGCATCGTGCCAGAGACTTTCGCCGACCTCAACCAGTATATGAAAGACGGCACCCTGCTCCGGCAGGTGGTGAATATCGTGAACGAAATCGAGTTCGATGATGCGGCCGACCGCCACACCTTCGGCGACATCTACGAGGGCATCCTCAAGGATTTGCAGTCGGCGGGCAATGCGGGCGAGTTCTATACGCCGCGCGCCCTCACCGACTTCATCGTGAAGATGCTTAACCCGCAACTGGGCGAAACCTTCGGCGACTTCACCTCCGGCACGGGCGGTTTCCTCACCTCCGCACTCAACCACCTCGCCCCACAGGTGAAATCGGCCGCCGACAACGACAAACTGCAACGCGCCGCCGTGGGCCAAGAGTGGAAACCTCTCCCGTATCTGCTGAGCATTACCAACCTGCTGCTGCACGACATTGAAGCGCCCAACATCCGCCATTGCGACTCGCTCGGCACCAACGTGAGCGACTTCAAGGAGAGCGACCGCGTGGATGTCATCGGGATGAACCCGCCCTACGGCGGAAGCACCGGCACCAGCGTGCAGAGCAACTTCCCGAGCGCCTACCGCAGCAGCGAAACCGCCGACCTCTTCATCGCCCTCATCATGTACCGGCTCAAGGCGGGCGGCCGCTGCGGCGTCATCATCCCCGACGGTTTTCTCTTCGGCACCGACGGCGCAAAACTGGCTCTCAAGGAAAATCTGCTCCGCAAGTTCAACCTGCACACCATCATCCGTCTGCCCGGCTCAATCTTTTCGCCCTACACCAGCATCGCCACCAACATCCTTTTCTTCAACAACGAGAAGGCCGACGACGCTGCCGAGGGCTTCTGCACCAAAGAGACTTGGTTCTACCGCTTGGATATGCCCGACGGCTACAAACACTTCAGCAAGACCAAGCCGATGAAGGTGGAACACACGCAGCCCATTCAGGACTGGTGGAACAATAGACAAGAAATTGTGAACGATGAGGTGGGCGAAAAATCGCGCGTGTTTACGGCACAGCAACTGCTCGACCTCGACTGCAATTTCGACCAGTGCAAGTTTCCGAAGGACGAGGAGGAGGTGTTGCCGCCCGACGAACTGCTGCGCAACTACTGGCAGCAGCGCGAGGCACTCGACCACAAGATTGACGCCACTTTGAAAAAGATTGAAGAATTGTTAAACATTAAAATCAACAAGTAATGAAAAGATTTTTTCAACATATCATTGCAAGTCTCTTGCTCTTATTCGCCTATCCTTCCATGGCACAAACTGTTGGCTATTCTTATAAAGCATTAGCCGCAGAAGGGTGTAGTATGGAGTACAGTGTTGTAAAACAGGACTCTGCATACTACATCATAGCCACCGTTCGTTCTGACCGTATGAATTTCTTGAATGAGTCAACGATGAAAATACGAACTTTCAATGATGATGTAATTACCTTAAAAGGGAAAGTAATAGGTGGCGGGAGCCAATCTGCTGGCATAGTGTCAGGATATATTGTTATTCCAGTAACTGAAATTAGCTCTACCGCCCAATTTGCCATAACGCCAGAGGAGTTGGAAATGCTAAACAGTGGTGTTTCAAAAGTGCGTTTGTCTATGACACCAATGGATCACGAAAGAACTTTCAAGAAGGATAAGATTGGCAAGAAACTATATCAGTTATATTTGAAAGCGAAGGCAAAGGATGATAACTTTTAATAAAGAAAGATGATGACAGGAAAACAACTGAAAAACGCCATACTCCAACTCGCCATACAGGGCAAATTGGTACCACAAGATGCCAACGACGAGCCCGCCTCCGTGTTGCTCGCCCAAATCCGCAAAGAGAAAGAACAACTGCTGAAAGCCGGCAAACTGAAAAAGAAAGACCTCGAAACCACACCCATTGCCGACGAAGAAAAACCATTTGAAATTCCGGAAAGTTGGGAGTGGGTAAGGTTAAAGGATGTTTTTTCGATGCAAGCAGGGAAAAATATTAATGCTTCAGAACTAAGTCAAGAAAAGAATGGGACTCATCCATACTTATGTTACGGTGGGAATGGAGTAAGAGGCTATATTGGTAAATATAATTACGAAGGTATTTTTCCTATTGTGGGACGTCAAGGTGCCTTATGTGGATGTGTTAATATGGCAACTGGAAAGTTTCAAGCTACAGAACATGCGGTCGTTGTAACAACTTATGCTCAGACAAATGAATTCTGGGCTTACTATTTTCTTACAGCATCCAATTTGAATCAATACGCAACAGCAACTGCCCAACCGGGATTGTCTGTGGCCAATATTCTTGAAACCTTCATTTCTCTCCCTCCTCTCGCCGAGCAACACCGTATTGTTTCCAAGATTGAGGAGTTGATGCCGTTGGTGGAGAAGTACGGCGCGGCGCAGGAGAAGTTGAACCGTTTGAACGAAGCGTTGCCGGAAGCGTTGAAGAAGAGCATCTTGCAGCAGGCCATACAGGGTAAATTGGTGCCGCAGGATGCCAACGACGAGCCCGCTTCTGCATTGCTCGCCAAAATCCGCAAGGAGAAAGAACAACTGCTGAAAGCCGGCAAACTGAAACCTGCCTGCCGGCAGGCAGGAAAGAAAGACCTCGAAACCACGCCCATCTCGGACGAAGAAAAGCCGTTCGAGATTCCGGAAAGCTGGGAGTGGGTGAGGTTGGGATTTGTCATTAATCTTTTGTCGGGTCAAGATTTGACACCTGATAGATATTTTGATACAGAAAAGGGAATTCCATACATTACGGGAGCGAGTAATTTCATCAATGGAAATCTTGTAATCAGCAGATGGACAGATACTCCTACTTCTGTTTCTAAAAAGGGAGATTTGCTTATCACGTGCAAGGGGACGGTAGGAGCGATGGCTTACAATAATATTGGTGATATTCATATTGCAAGACAAGTAATGGCCATATCGCCAATTGAAATTCATCTGTCATATATTAAAGTTCTTCTAGATTTTTTCGTCCCAAAATTAGAAAAACAAGCACATAGCATTATTCCGGGTATTTCACGAGATGTGCTTTTGGGAACAATCATTCCTCTTCCTCCTCTCGCCGAGCAGAAGCGCATAGTGGCGAAGATAGAGGAGTTGATGGCGATGGTGGATGGGATGAAGTGAGAAGGAGATACATTAAAATGAATAATAAAAGAGCTATAAACAATATGAATCTCAGTAGTGTGGAGTAAAAAAGAAAAGCCATGAATAAACTTATAACAGCAACGCATCTTGCTCAATGGGCAGACACAAAAGACGGGCAGAATTATCTCCCCGAGCTTGTTGCCAGACTCATTCGTTCCTCCGTATCCAATCCGAACAAATTCCGCTTTCCGTCAGGAGACGGTACATATCTTCCCGGTTGGGATGGAATTTTAGACTGTTCGGAACGTATTTATGGAAATATTCAAGGACTTTCCTTATGGGAATTTGGTTGTACCGAAGATGTTAAGGGTAAAGCAAATGATGATTATTCTAAAAGGAAAGATAATACTAATGGCTTTACCTCAAGCGATTCAATTTTTGTCTTTGTGACACCCAGACGATGGACATAGGCAGAAGAATGGGTAAATGAAAAGAAACAAGAGAACTTTTGGAAAGATGTTATTGTTTTAACAGCTATTGAATTAGAAGATTGGTTAGCGCGAAACTATTCAGTTGCGGTTTGGTTAGCTAAAAAAATAGGAATGCCTACTAATGGTTTGTCAACCGTTGAATTGGAGTGGGAGCACTGGTCTGCAGGAGAAAACATTCAACTTAAACCTACAATTTTATTAGGCAAAAGAAGAATGAAAATTGCTGATGAAATCATTAGCAATTTAAACGCTCCTTCGATCAAAATAATTCAATCTCAATCGAGAACGGAATCATTAGCATTCTGTTTGGCACTCTTGTTAGAAAAAGGGACTCCGTGTCTTGACAGATGTATCGTTATAAAAAACGAACAAACCTTAACTGAAATATTGGATTGCTACGAACATCTAATCATTATTACAGATATTCTTAATGTTAGCCATAGATATGCTACGTCAAAAGGTCATACTATTTTATATGCAACATGTATAGAAGATCATATCAAAGATGCTATTGAGTTACCCCCAATGGATAGAGAATTCTTTATTGCTTCTTTGCAAAGCAGTGGATTGGATTATGACAAATCATCCAAGTTGTACAGCAAAACTTGTGGTAACATCACAATTTTACGCAGAGAACTCAGATGTGAAAATAATGCACCACTATGGACTAAATCAAATAGTGTTAGAGATTTGATTCCTGCTATCCTGATTGGGCAATGGTATGATAATGACGGCTTAAATGACGTTTTATTATTTGATAACGAAGGCTCAAATGACATTCTTTTATTTGAAGAATTCGGTCTAAACTACAAGCAATATTCAACCATATTAACTGATTATTCACGTGTAGAAGACAGTCCATTATGCCATATCAACAACTATTGGAAAATCATATCTCCATTTGAGGCATTGATGTATTTGGCAGACAGAATAACAACGGATGATTGGCAACATTTTGAAACAGTTTTCAAACTCATTTTTGAAGACACTAATCCAGAAGCCATTAAAAGATATAAAAGTTCAGGCTTGCAATTTTGGTCCAACAACCAACTATTTTCAAGCAGACTTAAAGATGGCATTCTAAATAATGCTATTTTGATTTCTTGGCAAAATTCTCTATTTCCCAATACACCTAAAAAAGGCGATGCTTGGATAAACGAAATAGTTATGTCCATTCTAAAGAGTTCTAATTTAGAATGGTGGCTTTCATTTGAACATCAAATTCCACTCATGGCAGAAGCTGCTCCACAAGTGTTTCTTGATTATGTGCAACAAGATTTATACAAGAGCGATTCCATTATAAAGGAGTTGTTCACTGTGAAACACAAATCAGATGTGTTGTTTGGCGATGGTGTTCATTATACAAACATTCTCTTTGCTTTGGAAAAATTGGCATGGGATGAACATTATTTGTCTCAAGTAACTGCAATTTTATTTGAAATTGTTCACTTGAAAAATGAATCAAATTATTCGAATACACCGATAAATACGCTTAGCAATATTTATAATGTTTGGTTTCCACAAACTTATGTGGATGTTGATGGAAGAAACAGTATTCTCTATACACTATCAAAAAAATATCCAAATAACTGTTTTGAACTATGCGTAAAACTTTTAAAATCACTACGAGGAACTGTTATCAGCGCTCCTAAAATGAAATGGAGATTGTCTGATAAGGAATCCAAAGATTCTGTTACTTGGAATGAATTGTTTTCGGGAGTCGATAATGCAATCAGTGTTCTAACAAACACTTGCGATATGTCTGATGAACAAATAATAAATCTTATTGATTTGTTCGGAGACAAGAATATAGGAAGCGTAAATCGTCAAACAATTATGTCATTCTTGGTCAGTCACCAAGCCGAACTAAAAAACAATGTCAAAATCTACGAAGCAACTATTAAGGAAATCAATCACCATAAATCATTTCAAGATTCAGATTGGTCTTTGCCGCAAGAAGATATTGGTCTTTTGGAATCATTTCTAAAAGAAATAATGCCAGAAGATGTTATGGAACAAAATATATGGATGTTTGCTGATGACTATCTTGACATTCCTGAGACAAAAAATATCGAAACAAAGAGCTATGAAGAAACAGAAAGAAAAAAACTTGAAATTCGCGGGGAAGCATTAAAAATAATTCAAGATGCTTTTGGAAAAGAAGGCATTTTCGTATTTTCAAGAAAAGTTCAATGTTCAAGGGCTGTTGGCGAAGCTTATGTGGTGATGTGCGATGATTGCGCATTTTTAGATGTTTTATGCGCCTATAGAGAAAACAAAGTTAATTTGAATTTCGTCAGGGGATTTTATTCGGCTTTTCTAAGAGAAAATAATCTTAATAGTTTCATTTGCCATACAAAGTCCTTGAAACAGAATTATCTTGATTTATTATATTTACCATTGACATCAATTGCAATTTTCAAAGAAGTTTTAGACTATTTGAATACTCTTCCAGAGAAAGTTCAGAATCAATATTGGGAAACAGTGACTCGCAGGCCCGCATCTAATGTCAAAAAAGAGATAGAATTTATCATCCAAAAAATCAACGAACATAAACGATACGCATATTCCTTACAAATAATTGAGTTGTCTTTTTGTGATAAACAACAAATATCTTCTCAGCTAATCCTTGATTCTATTAAAGGGTATTTTTCAAATGCAAGTTCCAACAAAGTGAGCCAATATGATCTAAGTAAAATCATAGAACATCTCGACAAAAGACCTGATGTTAGTGATGCCGACATTGTGCCATTGGAATTCCTTTGTTATGATTTACTCAAACAATATGCTGATGATTTAAGATTTAACAAAGCCATATTGACATCTCCAGAATTAATGATGGAGTTATTAACAATGGTTTATCTACCAAAAAGCGAAAAAAAACGACAAATCGAATTAGAAAAAGCAGATAAAAATGTTTTGAGGTTGAACGTTCATTTGAGTTTCAGTGTGTTATATAACTTGGATAAATGTCCCCATGTGGATGCTAACGGTCGGATTGACGAAAACGGACTGAAAAACTATATGAGTAAGTTAATTGAGTTGGGAGAAAAGGCAGATAGAAAAAAAGTGGCATATCAAACAATTGGGCATTTACTGGCAAATTATCCTGAAAATCAGGATTTCCCGAATACTATTATTTGTTCTATCATTCAAAAATACGATAACAAAGATTTGAATCAGGGATATAAAATACGGATGTTTAACAAACGAGGAGTTACAAGTAGACCATGCTTTTCAGGAGGTTTTGTCAAAAATAGTTTGTCTGAGAAGTATAAAGGATATGCAGATAAAATTCGTTGTCTTTATCCTGTTGTGGCAAAGATTTTTGATAATTTAAGTGATGAATATGCTTGTCTCGGAAAGAGTGAAGACAGCAATGATAGAATTGAAGAAATTAATTGTTGATAAATAGAATGTCTCCAAACATAGACAACCGCAATCCAACAATCATCCAGTGCGATAAGCCCACTTCTGTTCTCCGCCAAGGCCAACACCGAAATCGACTGCACCACCCTCAACCGCCTCTGTCCCGAAAACAACCACTTCCGCGAGTTCCTGAAACTCATCTCCGAAGACTGCAGACTCGGCAAGGGAGGAAGCCAACGGCTGCCAGTCCCATCCTAATCAAGGGTCAAAAGGTTAAGGGCCAAGGGTCGAGAATCAAGAAAGTCAAAAGGTCAAAAAGTCAAAAAGTCAAAGGGTTGATAGTCACTCCTTCTTCTCGTTCCTCTCTTTTACAATCTCCTCCTGTCTCGCTGCCGGCATCGGCATATACTGGTGAAACTCCATCGAGTAGTTGGCGCGTCCCGATGTGAGGTTGCGTAGGGTAGTGGCATAACCGAACATCTCCATCAGAGGAATGAAACAGTCGATTTTCTGCGAACCTTTCCTGAATCTGCGCATTCCCTCTATGCGTCCGCGGCGTTTGTTGAGGTCGCCGGTGACGTTGCCGATATAGTCGTCTGGCGTGTTTATCTCAGCCTTCATGACGGGCTCGAGAAGTATGGGATTCGCTTTGCGGAAGGCCTGCTTGAAACACATCTGCGCACAGACTTGGAACGCCATATCGCTTGAATCGACGGGATGAAAGCTGCCGTCAACAAGGACGCATTTGACATCAACGACGGGATAGCCGGCGAAAGGCCCTTTGTCCATCGCCGCCATAAGTCCTTTCTGAACGGAAGGAATGTATTCTTTCGGGATAACGCCGCCCTTGGTGATGTCGATAAATTCAAAACCCTTGCCGGAATTGGGCTCGAAACGGATGACGGTATGTGCGAACTGACCTTTGCCGCCCGTCTGTTTGACGAAACGGTAGTCGTTTTCGACTTCGCTCGTGATAGTCTCGCGGAATGAGACAGACGGCGCACCGACGCTGATTGGAACCTTGAACTCGTCCTTGATCCTATCGACAAGAATCTCAAGATGTAGTTCGCCCATGCCGGAGATAATCGTCTCTTCCGTCTCCTCGTCGTAATGCGCGTGGAATGACGGGTCTTCGTTGCATAACTTGGCGAGGGCTTCTCCGAGTTTGTCACGCGATTTGCGGTCTTCGAGGTTGACTTTCATCTCGATAACCGCCGGTGGAATATGTATCGATTCGAGCGTGAGAGGATTCTTTTCGTCGCATAACGTGTCGCCGGTTCGTGTGTATTTCATTCCGACGAGGGCGACGATTTCGCCGGCTCCGGCTTCCGAAATCTCTTCGCGTTCTTTCGCCTTGATGCGGAAAATACGTCCTATGCGTTCGTTTTTGCTTTTCGTGCTGTTGAAGACGCTCATTCCCGTTGTGAGGACGCCGCTGAAGATGCGTATGAATGTCTGCTGTCCGACAAAGGGATCGTTGATGAGTTTGAAGGCGAGGGCTGAGAAAGGCTCGTTGGCAGTGGGGTTTCTGTGTATGAGTCTGTCTTCGTCGTAAAGGTCGTGGGCGTCGATTGTGCCGAGGTCGGTGGGCGAGGGGAGATAATCGACGATTGCGTCGAGAAGGAGCTGGATTCCCTTGTTTTTGTACGCGGCTCCGCATAGTACCGGCGTTATGAGCAGTTTTATTGTGGCCTCGCGAACGGCCTTCATCAAAGTCGCGGCGTCAATCTCCTTGTCTTCAAGATAAAGGTCTGCGATAGTGTCGTTAACGTCGGCGAGTTTCTCTATGAGGAAACGACGCGCGTCCGAAGCCTGCTGCATCAGCGATTCTGGAATGTCTCCGACGATTCTCTCTTTCTCCTTGAAAGTGACGGCCTTCATATTGACCAAATCCACCATTCCAATGAAGTCGTTTTCCGCTCCGATGGGCATCTGAATAGGCACCGCGTTGGCACCGAGATACTTGTTCATCTGCGCGACGACCTCCTGAAAGTCGGCACCGGTCCTGTCCATCTTGTTCACAAAGGCTATGCGCGGCACACGGTATTTGTCGGCCTGATTCCAGACTGTCTCGCTCTGCGGCTCGACACCTCCGACGGCGCAGAAAACGGCGACCATACCGTCGATAACCCTCAGCGAGCGCTCGACTTCCACGGTGAAATCGACGTGGCCGGGAGTGTCGATGAGGTTGATCTGGCAGTCGCGCCAATGCGTCGTAATGGCCGCGGACGCAATGGTGATACCGCGTTCCTGTTCCTGCTTCATGAAGTCCATCGTGGCCTGGCCGTCGTGCGTCTCACCGACTTTCCTGTTAATGCCGGTGAAGAAGAGAATGCGTTCCGACACCGTCGTCTTGCCGGCGTCAATATGCGCGGCAATGCCTATGTTTCTTAGTTTTGAGATAAATTGTCCCATCTTTTCGACTTAAAATGATTTTATTATGGTTTCAGCCTGCAAAGATACCAATTTTTAGCCCAGTTTCGTCAAGCATTTTTTGCTATCTTTGCGTCCCTAAAAACCCGAAATGTCGATATCGATATATCATATTATAGGTATAGTCCTCGCAGTGTCGCTCATCGAGGTCTTCGGCATCGTCTCCATGAGGCGCGTCAAGAACTCAGAGGATTTCGATACAGGCGGCGGCAGGGCCGGAACGCTGACGGTGTGCGGCATCATCATGGGAACGCTCATAGGAGGACAATCGACCATCGGAACGGCACAACTCGCATTCTCCTTCGGAATATCGGCGTGGTGGTTCACTCTTGGCGCGGCTTTGGGCTGCGTCTTCCTCGCCTTCGTTTATGTCGTGAAGATTCGTAAAAGCGGCACTTCGACACTCCTCGAAATCGTTTCCAAAGAATACGGACGTAAGGTTGAAGTTACGGCGTCGATACTTTGCTCTATTGGCATTTTCGTTAGTATCGTTGCGCAAATCGTTTCATCTTCAGCCCTTTTGATGACGCTTTTTCCGATGCGTCTCTGGATCGCGGCACTCGTCTCCGCTATGATAATGGTTCTTTTCGTCGTCTTTGGAGGCGTGTGGAGCGCCGGAATTGGCGGAATCGTGAAATTGGTGCTACTATGTATCTCGTCGCTGACTGCCGGCTTAGTCGTGCTGTATCTCTCAGACGGTTATAACGGACTGTTTTCTAACATAAAAGGACTTCTTACGGAAAACGGTTTCCATACGATAAGCGGACTTTCGTCTTCAGAAGACGTGATGCACCGTTATTCTAATCTCTTCGCGAGAGGCTTCGGCAAAGACATCGGCTCCTGTATCTCGGTCATACTCGGCGTCCTTTCGACACAAAGTTACGCACAAGGCATCTATGCGGCAAAAAGCGACAGAGTCGCGAAAAAAAGCGCGCTCATTTCGGCTCTGCTGACCATCCCGATAGGCGCGGCATGCGTCTTCGTCGGTCTGTATATGCGCGGGCATTATATCACTGCGGACGAGTATAACATCCTTGCGGAAAATAATATCTCGATACCGGAAGGAATTGGCGTTCTCACTTCTTCGGCACAGGCATTTCCCGTTTTTATCACAACGTATATACCTAAATTTATAGGCGGAATAATGCTTGGCACATTACTTATTACTGTTATCGTCGGAGGCTCCGGACTTTCACTCGGCGCATCCGCCATCCTCGTCAGAGACGTCTTTATGCAGTTGTCTTCAAAAACCGGCAAACATATCCTGCTCGCCTCGCGACTGACTATAGTCTTTCTTCTTGCCGCCGCTATAATAATAGGTGTGGCGACTTCGGGCGGCTTTATAAACGACCTCGGATTCCTCTCTATGGGACTTCGCGCCACAGCCGTTTTCATTCCGCTTACATTATCAATGCTGTTACCGAAACAATTCGATGGAAAACGAATGCTCGCGGCAGTGATAATAGGAACAATTGTGCTTCTAATAGTAAAACTTTCGGCAATGCCCGTTGATCCGACCTTCCCCGGAATAGCCGCAGTGATTGTTGTCGCACTAACCGGATATAAAAAACGCCTAACTTCTATCTTCTAACTTCTAAATATTTTTTTCCACTTTTGTGTATAACATATTTTTTTTTTGTACTTTTGCACCAATAAAAATTTTAATTAACACTTTTAATAATTTTAATTAGAGCCGAAGAGTCCGATGGTTGATAACGGGACGCGAACAAAATGAAAAAAGTTTTACTTGCTGCTTTAGCCTTGTTCGTGGGTACAAGCATGTTTGCCCAGGAAAAGACTGTTGCAAAGCTTAGTGTCAATCCGACACAGGCAAACGTGGTGAGCTCCGACAGAGCCGTCACTGGTGATTCTCAACTTACCTACTGCACCGGAGATGTGGTAAGCGCAATCGGTGTTGGTGGTGGAACTTACATCGAATGGGGCGCTGCTTTCCGTCCGGAAATGTACACGGCTGACGACAATTTCGTCACCTCTGTTGACTTCTTCGCTTATAGGGCTGCTACCTACACCCTCAACATCTATGACAGCGACCCTGCCGCTGCCGCTCCCGCGAACCTTCTCTACACGCGTGACTACGAAGTCGCAGAAGCTGAAGCATGGGTTAACCTGCCGATCTACCATGCCGTCGTGGAAATTGACCACACAAAGGCTCTGTGGGTTGCAGTAGGTGCTACCGATCCTGATTATCCTGCCGCCTACAGCAGCGATGTACTCACAACCACAGACTGCTGCATGATGTACTTCCAGGGTGAATGGTTGCCGATTAACCAACTTGGCGATTTCCAGATCCAGCCTTGGATGATTGTTGCCAACACGACAAGCGAAAATCCCGGTGTTTCCTGCATGCCGATCTCGACATTCCCTTACTACAATGATTTCGAGAACATCCTCGAAGAAACAGACTGCTGGATCGACATCGACAACGACGGCGACGGCTATAGCTGGTTCACCGATACAGAAGCCTACTGGGGCAATGAATTCGGTGTTGACGGTTCTAACTGCCTCGTCTCACAGTCATACGACAACGAAACTGGCTCAAGAGATGCCGACAACTACCTTCTTTCACCTGAGTTCGTCCTTCCTGCCGGTAAGTTCGTTACCCTTTCATGGTATGAACAATCACAAGACGAGGATTGGTTAGACTGGTATGAAGTGATGGTTGCTCCTAACGGCTCAACCGAAATCAGCGACTTCGTGTCAATCTACAACGGTGATGCTGCTGGCCTATGGACGGAACGCACAGCTGACCTCACCGAATATGCCGGTACAACAATCCGCGTGGTCTTCCACCACGAGAGCGAGAACTGCTACTTCCTCGAAATCGACAACATGGGCATTGAGACTGCTGCCAACTGCGGTGGCTACGGCTTCCCGTTTGTTGAGAACTTCGACAGCAACGGCCTTGATTGCTGGGGCAACTTCGACGAAGACGGTGACGGCCATACATGGCAACTCGCTGCCGGTAAGACCGGAAAGGGTGCTCAATCAGAGTCATATAGCGGCGGAAGTTCATTTGATCCTGATAACTGGCTCATCAGCCCTGAAATCACTCTTCCTGCAACAGTCAGTAGCGAATTTGCTGAAATCCAACTGTTATGGTACGTTGCAGGTTATTCAGCTTCATATCCAGACCACTACGGCGTTTATATCTCCACAACAGGTGACCAGCCTGCAGATTTCACCACACAGCTTGCAGACCAGACAGCTTCAAGTACAAACTTCTCTCAGAAGTCAGTCTCCCTCATGGACTACCTCGGACAGACCGTTCGCATAGCTTTCCGTCACTTCGACAGTTATGATAATTGGAGCTTCACAATCGACGATGTTGAAGTTAAAGAAGTTGACAATACTCCTGTTTCATGTGATCCTATCACCGATTTCCCGTACTTCAACGATTTCGAGAACTTCCTCAATGAGAAAGACTGCTGGATCGACATCGACAACGACGGTGACGGTCAGACATGGTTCACCGGAACAGAAAACTACTGGGGTAATGGCTTTGGTGTTGACGGTTCGAACTGCCTCGTCTCACAGTCATACGACAACAACATTGGCGCATTTGCTGCCGATAACTACCTCGTATCACCTGAGTTCGTTCTTCCTGCCGGCGAAAGTATAAAACTTTCATGGTATGCCCAGGCTCAAGACCCGAGCTATCCTGACTCATACGAAGTGATGATTGCTCCTAACGGATCAACCAATGTCAGCGACTTTGTGTCAGTTTACGGTGAGATTTCACCTAACCCATGGGCCGAACGCATTGCTGACATCTCAGCATACGCCGGAACAACAGTCCGCGTGGTCTTCCACCATCAAGATTATGACAACTATTTCGTTGAAATCGACAACATGAAAGTTGAAATCTATACGGGTGTTGAAGAAAACAACAGCGAAGCAGTCGCCGTTTATCCTAACCCTGTCAAGAGCGTCATGAGCCTTACCGGTGTCGAGAATGGCACAGAAGTCAGAATCTACGACGTTACTGGCAGCGAAGTCATGAGCTTCGTCTATGAAGGTCGTGAAATCAATGTTGAGGCTCTCGCCAATGGCGTTTATGTCCTCCGCGCTGGTGACAACAGAATCAAATTCGTGAAGTAATTCGCGATTAGATATTCTCTATGTGGAGACGGTGCATGCACCGTCTCCACTTTTTTTGTCAAAATGTCTGTTTTTTTTCTAACTTTGCGTTGTTTAAAAACAAAAGATTATGGGACAGAAACTTCCAATCGGCATACAGAGCTTCGAGGACTTGAGAAACAA
>JAKSNC010000018.1 GCA_024400195.1 Bacteroidales bacterium | reverse complement strand
GGCGTTTTATTATCTCGCAATGATTGCGTATAAATTCCATACTATCAATTGTTTAGCAAACAACAATTTCTACAAAAGTCGAAAACAAAATGTTCAAAAATTCAAGACAAAATGTTTAAAAGTCAAAAACAAAATGTTCAAAAGTTCAAAACAAAATGTTCAAATCATGCTGCAAAAGTAATAATTTTTCACGCAGTTTCTGATTTTTTTCTGAAAAATTTTTCCTGACCCGGAATCGCCGCTTTCAACTTTATGAACTTTATAAACTTTACAAACTTTTCACCTGTAAAACCCCATCTCGTCGATGTATTTATAAACCTTTTTTATTGGTTTTCCTTATTTATCAGATTTACAACAAGTTTAACCATTATATCCTTTTCTTCGACGCGGCTTTCGGCAATCATCAACGTCAAGGCGACCAAGGTGTTGTCAGCTATTCGCTTGCCGCCATCTTCCGCATACAAAATGCCGTTTCTCTCCATGAACCAAATGTTGATAATCATATCTGTCGAGCGTGTCAAGCGCATAGACATAATCTCCTATCACATTGACAATCCCGCTATATTCAACATCATTCACTTTTTCCTGAAGCTGAAGCGCTCGCGACATCAATTTCACCACATCCTTCAGTTCATTGTAATGGTCAAGCTGCCGCTTGTTTATGGCGTAACCCTTTATGACATATTGCTTTAGAATATCTTTAGCCCATCTCCTGAACTCAACGCCTTCGCGACTTTTCACACGAAAACCGACCGACATAATCATGTCCAAATTGTAATATTCAATTTCTTGAGATTGAATGTAACCTTCAACACGACCGTAATTCTTGGGTGTCGCAAATTTTGCGACTACCGGTTCTCCTTCAAGCTCCTCCTTTAAGGCATTGTTAATATGCTTCGCAATAGTTTTGTAATCTCTTCCAAATAACACTGCCATTTGGCTGCGATTTAGCCAAACCGTCTCATCTTTGAACTTGACTTCCAATTCAACGCTTCCATCCCTGCTTGTGTACGTCAGGGTTGAAGAGTCGTTATACTTGTCTTTTCTTTGTATTTCAATATTTTGGCCTTTAAAAACGATAGATTTGTTGTTGTTTTCCATATCAAAGAAAATAAAGATTTCGTTCGCAAAAATAAATTTTTTCTCAATTTGAAATTGCCAATTTCAAACTTTTCAACCCCTCATCTGTAAAACCTCATCTCGTCGATGTATTTATAAACCTTTTCGGGAACGAAATACCTCACGTCGCGACCTTCCGAAATGGCGTTTCTGATGAATGTCGAGGAGACCTCGATCTCCGGCGCGTCTAAAAGATGTACATGGGGATGCTGCAGCAACTCACCGCCGTCAAAACCCTTGCGCGGATAGACCAGAATGTGATAATCACGAAGGATGACGTCCGCGTTTTTCCATTTCGGGAAACGTTTCAGATTGTCGAGACCGCAGACGAGATAAAACTCGTTATTTGGATGACGCTCCGACAAACGCACAAGTGTATCAATGGTATATGAAGGTTTCGGCATGTAAAATTCAATGTCGCTAACCTCGAAACGCTCATCGCCTTCGACGGCAAGTTCGAGCATTCTCAGCCGGTGCCGGTCGTCCAAAAGCGTCTCTTTATCTTTAAACGGATTATGAGGCGACACGACAAACCACAAATCATCAAGACCGCCATATTCCACAAGGTAGTTGGCGAGCATAAGATGTCCGTTGTGAACGGGATTAAACGACCCGAAAAACAGGGCTGTCTTTCTACGAATCGACATTATAAAAGCATTACAAGATATTGGCGAGCTGTTCCTTTATTTTCTCAAGTTCGTCCTTCATTTTAACGACAAGGCGTTGTATTTCAGCATGATTAGCCTTGGAGCCGAGGGTATTGATCTCGCGCCCCATCTCCTGACTGATGAATCCGAGTTTGCGTCCCGCACCTTCCTCGTCGATGGTCTCATAGAAATAATCGCAATGCTTGCGGAGGCGGACTTTTTCCTCGGTGATGTCGAGTTTTTCAAGATAAAAGATGAGTTCCTGTTCGAGGCGGTTCTCATCATACTGACCTGAAGTGGTTATCTCCGAAAGGTTCTTTGTGAGACGGTCGCGAATAGTGCGATGACGGTCGTTCTCGTGCGTCTCTACTTCAGTCAAATAATTGAGAATCAAATCGACACGTTTAAGGAAATCTTTTTTCAGTACAGCACCTTCCGTTGTGCGGAAATCATCAACGACGGCTATTGTGTCAACGACAGTCTTCTTAACGATGGCGACGAAGTTGTCATCAAGGGCAGTTTCGTCCATATCGAAGACGCCCGGCATCTTATAAAGCATTGAAGCCCAATCTTTTGGAAACAAATCGACAAATTCGTATTTCTCAGCGATGCTGCTAATCTGCTTCACATAACCGTCAACAACATCTGCATTGATTTTTGGACATCTCAGGGCATTCGTGTCAGAAATGTTCACAACGACGTCAATCTTTCCGCGCTGCAGCCTCTGTGCAACCTCGTTTCGGTAATCCATCTCAAAAGACCTGAGTTCGGGAGGCAGTTTCATAGAAACATCCAACTGTTTGCTATTCAATGTCTTTATCTCAACAACAATCTTTTTAGAACCACAAACCGCTTCGGATTTCCCGAATCCTGTCATCGACTTAATCATATTTTTATAATTTATTGATATTCAAAGATAAAAGCCTAATAATGTTAAAAACACTATCGGCTTGTTTGAACGATGCTGCAAAGGTAGTGATTTTTAAGGCGGATTCTTAGAAAAACGGATTTTTTTGTAACTTTGTGACTTCTATTTTATAAAAATGAGTGTTTACGAGAAAATTTCATCTTCAGGAAAAAAAATAGCGGTTCTCATAGACCCTGACAAATTTGATGAAGAAATAACGAAAGACATTGCGCTCAGATGTGTTCAGGCTGATGTGGATTTGCTGTTCGTAGGCGGTAGTCTGCTCACAAACGACAACCTTGATGCTTGTATCAGGACACTGAAAGCAAACTGCGACATACCGGTGCTAATTTTTCCCGGCGACCCGACACAGATAAGTCCGCTTTGCGATGCTTTTCTGCTTCTTTCGGTCATCTCAGGCCGCAATGCCGAGATGCTGATTGGAAGGCATGTGGTGGCGGCTCCGCGACTGAAATCCTACTGCAGGGAAATCATTCCGACGGGCTATATCCTTGTTGACGGCGGCTGTCAGACATCTGTTTCGTACATGAGCGGCACGATGCCGATACCGCACGACAAGGACGACATCGCGGTGTGTACTGCCCTCGCCGGCGAGATGCTCGGTCTGAAGATGATGTATCTCGAAGCCGGCTCGGGCGCAGCAAAAACGGTATCAGAATCAATGATAACCAAGGTAAAACGCAGTATTGATGTTCCGCTTGCAGTCGGCGGCGGCATCACTACACCCGAAAAAGCACGCGCGTCAGCCGCCGCCGGTGCCGACATCATCGTCGTTGGAACCGCCTTCGAGAAAAACGCCGACATCAAAGCCTTCGCCGACGCCGTTCATCAGAAATAATTCAAAATAAAAATAACATGAAAAAATTCTTTTTAATCATCGTATTGACAATCACAGCATTATCAATAAATGCGCAAGAGAAAAAACTACTCACGGCTGAAGATGCCGCCTACATCAACCGCAAAGTGTTTCCGCAAAGACAATATTTCAAATGGCTCGGCGACGAAAACACAATCGTCTATTCGGAAGACGGCAACCTCGTAGTCAGAGACGCCATGAACAACAAAACCAAGCTCTTCCTCACTCTTGACCAATTCAACGAATATGTTCAGAAAGCTGGATTGAAAACGATGAAACGCATTCCAAACTTAAATTGGACGAGCCACAGCGAGGCTTGGTTTCACGTCTTCGATGGACAAAACCACATCATCTGCACCTTCGATTTGAAAAACAAAAGCATCAACCTTGAGGCGAGTCTGCCAGCAGAAGCCGAAAACATCAACGTATGCGCGGCCACTATGCACGCCGCCTATACTATCGGCAACGACCTCTATATCAGCAAAGGCAGAAACATCACACAACTCACGAAAAACGCCGAACACGTCATCGCCGGACAGTCGGTGCACCGCAACGAATTTGCCATCGACGGCGGTATCTTCTGGTCGCCGGACGGAAGTCGAATCGCCTATTATTCAATGGACGAAAGCATGGTTGGTGACTATCCGCTTGTCGATATAACAACACGCGAAGCCGAAGTCACGCCGATAAAATACCCGATGGCAGGAATGACTTCGCACATCGTGAAACTACACGTTTACGACATCGCGACGAAGAACGACATAATCGTCAAGACTGGCGAACCCGAAGAACAGTATCTCACTGCGATAACATGGAACAACGACAACAAACGCGTCTATATAGGCTTGCTCAACAGAGGCCAGAATCATCTCGTTTTCAACGAATATAACGCCGAAAACGGAGATTTCATCCGCACCATTTTTGAAGATACCGACGAACAATATGTCGAACCGCAGGGCCCTGCTCATTTCGTACCGGGCAGCGACAGCCGATTTGTCTGGATGGCGCAGCGGGACGGATTTTATCACCTTTACCTCTATGATATAAGCGGGAAAAAAATCAAATCGAAACAGTTGACGAAAGGCAGTTTCGTTGTGACGGAATTCAACGGTTTTGACAAAAAAGGCGAAAATATCTATTACACATCAACTGAAAAGAGTCCGTTGCAGCGTCATTTCTACATGATGAACCTGTCGAGAGGAACAAAAGTGCGTATCACGAAGAATCACGGGACACACAGCGTGCAGCCTTCCGCCGACGGACGTTTCTTCATCGACACTTATTCAAGCACAGACTACCCTTTCAACGTCGATCTCATTGATCAGGCCGCCAAATACGAAGGCAGGAGACTGTTCGAGGCCCCCGACCCGCTTAGTGATTACGCCATCGGCAAGACAATCCTCGATACCATCAAAGCCGAAGACGGACAAGATCTCTACACGAGAATGATTCTGCCTTATAACTTCGACGAATCGAAGAAATATCCAGTCATCGTTTATGTCTATGGCGGTCCTCACGCACAGATGATTACCGACAGCTGGCTCGCAGGCGGCGGATTAGACCTCAACTTCCTCGCTACTCAGGGCTTCATCGTCTTCACTCTCGACAACAGAGGTTCCGACGCAAGAGGAGAAGCATTTGAACAGGTTATTCACCGCCAATGCGGACAAAATGAGATGAACGATCAAATGAAAGGTGTTGAATATCTGAGTCAATTCCCGTTCGTTGATATGGAACGTATCGGTTCTGACGGCTGGAGTTATGGCGGATTTATGAGTACTTCTCTGAAAATCAATCATCCCGAAGTGTTCAAAGTTTCCGTTGCCGGCGGTCCCGTCCTCGACTGGAAATATTACGAAATTATGTACGGCGAGCGTTATATGGACACTCCGGAAGAGAATCCAGAAGGCTACGAACTCACAAGTCTTGAAAACAAAGCCGACAAACTCGAAGGCAAACTCCTCATCATCCACTGCACCACCGACCCCGTCGTCGTATGGCAGCATAGTCTTGTCTTTATCGAGAACTGCATCCACGCCGGCAAGCAACTCGACTACTTCGTTTATCCAGGACACGAACATAACGTCCGCGGCACCGACAGAGCTCATCTGATGACTAAGATTGCAAATTATTTCAAGGATAATCTTTAAACAATAATCCATGGGAATCTACCTCAATCCAAACAACGTACTGCTAAAACAGGCCAGAAATTCAGAGATTTTCATCGATAAGTCGATGATAATCGCAGAAACGAACAGACTGCTTAACTCCGAGGACAAGTTTCTGTGCGTATCGCGTCCGCGCCGTTTCGGTAAGAGCATGGCCGGCAACATGATTTCGGCTTATTATTCAAAAGGCTGTGATTCCCGCAAGTTGTTCAAGGATTTGAAGATTGCCCAACATCCGAGCTTCGAAAAGTATCTCAACAAACTGAACGTCATCAAGATAGACCTTAATGGTGAATATATGATGTTGAAAGACAAAAGCCGTTTGATTGACGTAGTGTCGGAATCCGTCAAGGCGGAGTTGTCGGAACAATTCGGCATCAGTTTTTCACCTGACGATTCGTTAGCATGGTCACTGCTGAAGGTTTACACCAAGACGAATGAAACCTTCGTCATCATCATTGATGAATATGACGTACTGGTTCGGGAAGAAGCGCCGCAGTCATTATTCAAAGATTATTTAACGTTTCTGAACTCGCTCTTCAAAAATTCAACCTTAAGTCCGGCAATTTCGCTCGCCTATCTGACCGGAATTTTACCCATCGTGCGCGACAAAATCCAGTCGAAACTGAATCTTTTTACCGAATATTCGATGACGAATGCCGGATGCTTAACGGAGTTTGTCGGTTTCACTGCAGAAGAAACAAAAGGCCTTTGCGAACAATACGGCATGGACTACGAAGAATGCCGACGCTGGTACGACGGCTACAACATGAAGACTATAAAGGAAATATTCAGTCCGCGCTCCGTGGTTTCAGCTATGCAGAACCGCGAGTACAATTGCTACTGGACACAGACCGGCTCATACGAAGCCTTGAAACTCTACATTCTGATGAATTTCGAGGGCATAAAGGACGATGTCGTGACGATGATCGGAGGCGGAAAAGTTGATGTGAACGTATATAAGTACTTGAACACGATGACGGATTTTCACTCAAAAGACGACGTGTTTACATATTTAATACATCTCGGTTATCTCGCCTACGACAGTGAAACAAAGCAATGTTACATACCAAACAGTGAAATTCGCGAACAATGGGTAATTTCTGTTGAATACGAAGCTGATTATAAGCCCATAATCAAACTTATCAACGACTCGAAACAACTTCTTGAGGCCACGATAAACAAAGACGCGGCTGCCGTCGCCGCCGCCCTGACCGAGTCGCACATGCGTACGACAAACCCGTTGACGTACAACAACGAAGCATCGTTCCAAAGCGCAATAGGCCTTGCATATTTCTACGCGAACCTGAAATATACTGTCATCAAGGAACTCCCGACCGGCAAAGGCTACGCGGATTTGGCCTTGATTCCATACGTCCCGAATATCCCGGCAATGATTATCGAGTTGAAAAACAACAAGTCGGCGGAATCGGCAATAAACCAAATTAGAGAGAAAAAATACGACGACCTTCTAGAACATTACCGCGGCAGAATGCTTTTCGTCGGAATAAATTATGATGAAAAGACGAAGGAACACGAGTGTGTTATTGAGGAGATAGAAGTTAGAAGTTAGAAGTTAGAAGTTAGAAGTTAGAAGGGCTTACGATATTTACGTTTCCGACTGTGGATTATAATTGGGGACGCATTCGATGCGTCCCCAATTATTTGCAAGCATGGTGGAATTACAATTCCATTGCCTCAATCATCTTATAGGCTCCCTCGTAAATATCCTTCAGAGTTGATTTGAGCATGAAACAAGGCGTCGTGAAAATCTTGTTTTCTCTGTCAATCGCCAAACCGCCTTGCTCGGTGGCAATATGCGACGCGCCAAACGTCTTTATATCCTTGGCCGGAGCGCAGTTGTCGTCGCCGAGCGTGACGCTGACATTTCCGAGTACTTTTGCCACAACAACCGGAGCAATGCACATGGCACCGATGGGTTTCCCCTGAGCGTGAATGTCGCGTATGGCCTTCTCCACCTCCGGAAGCACTGTCATCTCGACTCCGTTAATGAAATACGTAAACAGGTTTTTTGCTATTCCTACTCCGCCCGGTATGACTAAGGCATCATAATCGGAAGCATCAAGACTGCGCAACGGCTTCACCTCACCGCGAGCGATACGCGCTGCCTCAACCATCATATTACGACGTTCCATCATAACGGCTCCTGTGAGGGAATTGATGACTTCGTACTGATCGCGATCAGGAGCAAAACACTGATACTTAACACCATGTTGGTCTAACGCTAACAAAGCCATCACAGCCTCGTTGATTTCCGAACCGTCGCAACTACCGCAACCGCCCAATATTACTGCTACTTTCTTCATTTTTTTAATTTTTATCCTACAACAACATTTATTATTTTCTTTGGAACAATGATTATCTTCTTGATATTCAACTCACCAACCCATTTTTTCGTTTCTGGTGCCTCTTTGACGGCCTTCTCGATGTCGGCTGTTGACATATCAAGCGGCAACTCCATATCGAAACGGCGTTTACCATTGAAAGACACCGGATAAACGAAGCTGCTATCACCAATGAAATCAGCGTTAAACTTTGGGAACTGCTGTGATACAACGCTGTCCTCATGCCCGAAGAGATGCCAGAGTTCTTCGGCGATATGCGGTGCGTACGGCGAAATCATAATGACTAACGGTTCCAATATTTCGCGCTTGTTGCAACGCATCGTCGTCAAATCGTTGACGCAAATCATAAACGCGCTGACCACGGTGTTGAACGAGATTCTCTCAATGTCCTCTTCCTCTTTCTTAATAAGGGTATGAAGAACTTTGAGTTCTTCCTTCGTAGCTTTCTCGTCGCTTACCGCGAAATCGCCGTTTTTGTCGAAATACATCTTCCAGAATTTCTTGAGAAAACGGAACGAGCCTTCAATTCCCTGCGTGTCCCACGGTTTCGACTGCTCAAGCGGGCCGAGGAACATCTCGTAGAGACGAAGCGTATCAGCTCCGTATTTCACCACAAGGTCATCAGGATTTTGAACGTTATATTTCGATTTTGACATCTTCTCAACTTCCCATCCGCAGACATAGACATCATTTCCGTCCTTGTCTTTCTCGAAGACGAAACGCGCGTCCTTGAAATCATCACGCCACTGCTTAAACTCATCAACATCAAGAATATCGTTGTGAACCATGTTGATGTCAACGCGAATCGGGTCTGTGTCGGCTGAACGGCCCTCGATGTTTTTGGAGACGAACAGATTTTTGTCGTTTCTCGAGCGATAAACAAAACTCGTGCGTCCCTGAATCATTCCCTGATTGACGAGTTTTTTGAAAGGCTCATCTTTGCAGGCGAGACCGATGTCATATAAGAACTTATTCCAGAAACGACTGTAAATCAAGTGTCCTGTTGCATGTTCGGCACCGCCGATGTAAAGATCGACCTGCTGCCAATAACCGTTTGCCTCCTTGCTGAAATAAGCGTTGTCGTTATGCGGGTCCATATAACGGAGATAATATCCACTTGAGCCGGCAAATCCCGGCATCGTATTGGTTTCCAATGGATTACCATCTACCGTAACCCAATTTTTCGCGCGTGCCAACGGAGGTTCGCCCGTCTCGGTAGGCTTATACTGGTCGATATTCGGCAGCTTGAGCGGAAGAAGCGATTCGTCAAGAGGATAAGGCATATCGTCCTTGTAATAAATCGGGAACGGCTCGCCCCAATAACGCTGACGGCTGAAGATGGCATCACGGAGTCTGTAGTTCGTCTTGCCTTTGCCTATGCCGCGTTTCTCAATCTCGGCAATCATTCTCTCGATGGCTTCTTTGACTGAAAGTCCGGTGAGGAAGTCAGAATTGACCATCACGCCGTCTTTCGCGTCGAAAGATTCGGCCCACGACGAAGTATCGGAAGGAGCTTCGCCTTGTTTTGCCACGACTTGAATTATCGGAAGGCTGAAATGTCTCGCAAAAGCAAAGTCGCGGCTGTCGTGCGCAGGAACGGCCATGATTGCGCCTGTTCCGTAGCCCATCAGCACGTAGTCGGAAATCCAGATCGGTATTTTTGTGCCGTTGAAAGGATTGACGGCGTATGCTCCAGTGAAGACGCCGGACACCTTTTTCACTTCCGACATTCTTTCGCGCTCTGAGCGGTTTTTAGCCCAAGTGACATATTCTTCGACGGCCTTGCGTTGTTCGGCGGAAGCGATTTCGAGTGCCATTTCGTGTTCGGGGGCGAGAACCATGAATGTGACGCCAAACAAAGTGTCGGCACGGGTCGTAAAAATCTCCATCTCACGGTCGCTTCCATCAATTTTGAAGAACATCGACGCGCCCATCGACTTGCCGATCCAGTTGCGCTGCACGTCCTTTATCGAGTCGCTCCACTCTATCGTCTCGAGGCCTTCAAGAAGCCTTTCGGCGTATGCCGTGATACGCAGCGACCATTGGCGCATCGACTTTCTTACGACGGGGAATCCGCCGCGAACCGAGAGACCTTCCTGCACTTCGTCGTTGGCGAGGACAGTTCCGAGTTCGGGGCACCAGTTGACCATCGTATCGGCTAAGTAGGCGAGGCGGTAATTCATCAGTATCTCCTGCTGTTCCTTCTCATTCATCGCCTTCCATTCCGAAGCACTGAATGTCAATGGTTTGCCGCATGCCGCATCAAGGCCTTCGGTTCCAGATTCTTCAAACTTTCTGACGAGTCCGTCAATAGGCGCGGCCTTCTTCAGCGTGTTGTCATAATACGATTTGAAAAGTTGGATAAACGTCCATTGCGTCCATTTATAATATTCGGGATTGCTCGTTCTGACTTCGCGGTTCCAATCGTAACTAAATCCTATCTTGTCCATCTGTTCGCGATAGCGATTTATGTTTTTCTCGGTCGTCACGGCTGGATGCGTACCCGTCTGAATGGCGTATTGCTCGGCGGGAAGTCCGTATGCGTCGTAGCCCATCGGATGAAGGACGTTGAAACCTTTTAGGCGTTTGTATCTCGCAAAAATGTCGGACGCGATATAGCCGAGAGGATGTCCAACATGAAGACCGGCTCCGGAAGGATACGGGAACATGTCCAAAACATAATATTTCGGCTTGGCGTTATTGATTTCAACTTTGTACGTGTTGTGTTCACGCCAATACTGCTGCCATTTCTTCTCTATTTCTTCAAAATTGTATTCCATGATTTATTCACAAAAAAACACTTCCATCATTCCCACTTTCGTCTTGCATTTGACAAGAACCACATTCCCAATAACTTCCACGGATATTCCCTTGTTAGCCTTGCCGTCTTTGAGCATCAGCACGCCGCTGAAATCGGCCACTTCGACGCGCACCACGCTGTCGTTCAAGAACACAAGTTTGGCGTTTTGTTTCTGAAACTCGCCGTACTGCTGTATCATTTCCGGCGTGACGCTGTTTTCATCAAATGCAATACTGACTTTCTTTGCTGTAAACTCTCTCACTTCGTCGTCATTATTTTTTCTGCAGGAAGTAAGAAAAACCGAAGCCGTCAATATTGCTAAAAAGAATATTTTTTTCATAACTTATTATTTTTTAGATATTTCCCAAACAAAAATCTTCAACATCCTTCACGGTCTTAGGTATTCCGGGGCCGAGGATTCTGTTTCCGTCAGCAGTGATGAGGAGGTCGTCTTCGATGCGGATGCCGCCGAAGTCCTTATATTTCTCGACCGCGTCGTAGTTGATGAAGTCGGTATGTTTGCCTTCTGCCTTCCATTTGTCGATGAGTGCCGGAATGAAATAGATTCCAGGTTCGTCTGTCACGACGAATCCCGGTTTGAGTGTTTTTCCGCAACGGAGGCAGCTGAAGCCCTGCTGTGACGAGCGGTGTATTGCGTTATCATAGCCGACATTATCTTCGCCGAGGCCTTCCATATCGTGCACGTCCATACCGAGCATGTGTCCGAGGCCGTGAGGCATGAAGAGGTAATGTGCGCCGGCGACGACGGCCTCATCAATGTCGCCCTTCATAAGTCCGACGGCATTCAGTCCTTCGATGATGGTTCGTGCGGCGAGAGTGTGCATCACCATGTATTTCATGCCGGGTTTCGTTTTGGCTGCCACTTCCATATTGGCTTTCAGGACGATTTCGTAAATCTCCTTCTGACGCTGGTTGAATTTGCCGCCGACCGGTGTTGTACGTGTGAAGTCGCTGGCGTAGTAGTTTTCCGTCTCCGCTCCGGCATCAACGACGAGCATACGGCCTTCGCGAAGAATATTTTTATGTCCGTGATTATGCAGTGTCTGTCCGTTGACGCTCACGATGTTGGGAAACGAAACCATTCCGCCGGCAGCTATCGCGATGCCTTCAATAGTACCGGAGATTTCCTGTTCAACGACGCCCGGTTTGCACATCTTCATCGCCGTGGTGTGCATACGATAGGCTGTCTGTGCGGCAATTTCCATCTCGGCAATCTCAACGTCCGACTTCACTTCGCGAAGCTTCACGACTTCTTCGATAAGAGCCTGACTTACAAAACGGTCGAGGTCGCAGATGTTGATGTCGAACCATCGTGCAAGGCATATCTTCATGTCGCCGCGGTATGGAGGAAGAATATGAACCGTGCGTCCTTTCTCGACGGCTTCTCTGACAAACTCACCGAAACGGTTAATGTCCTTCGTCGTCTTAACGCCCACACTTTCAGCCTGTTCTTCGAGTGAAGGCTGCGGGCCACACCATATTATCGTGTCGATTGTGACTTCTTCGCCGAAAAGGACTTCCTCGCCTTTGTCAAAATCTATCACACCGACGAGGTTGGGATGATCGAGACCGAAGAAATATGCAAAATTGCTGTCTTGTCTGTAATGATAAGTGTTGTCTGGATAATTGCATGAAGCCTCGTCATTTGCCGGAAATACGGCGATACCTTTGAGTTGTGATTTCATCAGGGCTTCCCTGCGAGATTTGTAAACATTTTTATCGAACATAACGAATTATTTTTGTTTGGCAAAGATACGATTTTTAGGAGCTGTTTCAAAAGGTGACTTCTATAAATTCCGCGATTTGTAAAAAAATTTCCTAATACGATTTATAGAACCCACCTAATGAGTTTCTCCACTGCGGGTTGAATATATAAATCACTTGTTGCCCTTGCTGCGGTTGTGGGTCTGGCAAAGCATTTCGCAGTTGCTGATGTCGGTTGCTCCGCCGCGACTCCATGCTGTTACGTGGTCGGCATCCATCTCGCTGTATTTCCAGATTTTTGTCTGGTTGGCATTGCTGCCACATGCACACAACGGACAGTTCGAAATGCCTTTTTCCTCGGCTTCTTTCTTCTGCTGTGCATATTTGGCTTTCTTTACAGATTCTTCAAAAACACGAATTTCAAGCAAACGTTTGTCTTGCTCGCCGCCGAGAATATACTCAAATATGCCGCTGCGTTTCTTTACGAACTCATCGGCATAGAGGGCACGAACACGGCTCTGAACTTCATCGGGATTGTAGGCCCTTGTGTGATAGGTTTCGTACAAACGCCCCCATTCCAAGCCGCGCATTTCGTTTTCCACATCGTTAAACACGCTGCTAATCCAATCGATTACGCTGGTAAAGTATGCCTTTAGTTCGTTTATGTTCGTGTCGTGGCGGTGCTCGCTCATATAGTTGTCGATGGTTTTGCCTTGTGCCGCCGACACCCAATCCAAAGCGCACTCCAATATCTCCTGCCTGATGGTTGTGCCTTTAATGTAAGCACTCCATTTCTGCACGTTGGCGTTTTGGCTGTTGCTGAATTCGGCTTTGGCAAGCGTGACAAATTCTCCGCTGAATATGGCATTGCGCAATTCCTGCTGGTTGAGTGGAACGCCTGCAATGTTGATGGTTTTGAACCAGTCTTTTATCTCCTTTTCTTCGCCTTGGCAAATGTAGATGGTAAGCGGAGTTTGCAGTATCTTTTCCTGTTGGTCTTTTGCCAAACCGCTGAAATACTGCTCCATGCCGTCAATCTTAATGGCGAACTTGCCCGTAACGTAGCGTCCAAACGAGGTTATGCGCTGCTGGCCGTCGAGAACTTCGTATTTGCCTTCGGTTGGCTCGTTGAAATAGATAAGCCCCAACGGATAGCCGGCAAGTATCGATTCTATCACGGCCACATCACGTTTGCCGTCGGCGTAAATGTAGTTGCGCTGGTATTCGGGCTGAATGGTTAGCGAGCCTGAAAGCCCGAACAGTCCTTTGCCCTCCAATTCGTTATATACAAAGCCTTTGCAGATGTCGGCTATTGTAATGTCGGTGCGTAATGTTGTTTTCATGTTTTATTGTTTTTTGCGGATTAGAATACGTCTATAGCACATTTGTAGTTCCCCATTTTCATCGCGATAACAAAGTTTCCCTCTTCTGAAGCCTTTGTGCTCGTTAAACAATGCTGTACATTCATCTTTTGTCAAGTTAGCACCTACGCCATAACCAACACCCATGTCACCACCATCAATGCCTAATATTTCAAATTGTTCTGGGTTATACTTGTCTAAGAATGAAATTGGAACCCCCATAGATTCTTTATAATCACTGGGTATTGAATCTCCGTATGGCACTTCAATCGCATCAAAATTTATATATTTGTAATACGTGCCGTTTTTGATTTCCTTGTGCTTGCTGAATTTAATGTTGTCAGCCATTGTCATAAGCGAAAGTAGTTGATGGCGACGACCATGTTCCATATTTGTAAACCAACAACAATTTCTAAACTTGACTAATCCTGTGTTTTCATCAAAAACGCCACTTGCGTAATCTCGGTTTTCGCCTACAATTCTGAAATATGCATTGCCTGCATTAAAACCGTTCCCCAACCACAACTTGTTTTCTTTGATAAGCGGGAAAACTTCTTTGTAGGTTATGGCATTCATATTGCCGATAATCACAAACTGCTTGTCGGCTTCAACAATCCAAGCCAAAAACTCGCGGAACAACGAAAATGGCGGATTGGTAACAATAATGTCAGCCTCATCGCGCAAGGCCTTGACTTCGTTGCTGCGGAAGTCGCCATCGCCTTCAAGATAGTGCCATTCAAGGTCGTTTATGTCTATGCGTCCGCTGTTGTTCGTATCGTGGTCGAGCACGAATATTTTGCCGTTTTTGCGCGTCTTGTTCTCGTCAAAGTTCGGACTTTGTTCTTCGAACAGCGTCAGTTGATAGCCTTCTTTATACTGCTTGCTTTCTACTGCATAGCTGGTGCTGATAAGCTTTTTCAGGCCAAGTGTTTCAAAGTTTTGGGCAAAATATTTGGTGAAGTTGCTCCATTCGGGGTCGTCGCAAGGCAAAAGCACCGTCTTGCCACGGAACACATCGGGATTGTATTCAATGTATGCGTTTATTTCCTTTTCTATGTCGGCGTATTGTGTGTAGAACTCATCGTTTTTTGCCGATTTTGCTGCGCCGAGATTGCTGTTTCCTGCCATAGTGATTGTTTGATTTTAGTTGCAAAAATAATGCTTTCTGCATAATATTTGCGATTTTTTATGCATTAATGTTTTGTTCCAGCATTATTTCTGACTTTGCTTGTTGAATCTATCGTCTTCATATTTTATTGTTTTTCAGTAACCATTTCCACAACGGAAGCACTTGTATTTTTTTTCCGTCAAATTCCAATTCTTCTTCGTCGTACATAGTGACGATGTAACATTCATCCACCTCTACTGCCGAAGACAGTTTTTCAAGAGCTTTGACCTCCCTTTTTATTGTTGCGTCATCGTTAAGTGAATAGCTGACTTGAACGGCAATTTTTCTGTCGGGTATGAAGAAATCCACTTCGATGTTGGTGTTTACAAAGGTTACGGCATCTCCATACTGCCTGTATAGATTTATCGCCACAATATTTTCCAACAGACTTGTGTCTGGATCGGTAAGAAACAGGTTAAGTATTCCGTTATCAATAAAATAATACTTGCGGTTAGATGCCTTTTCCACAAATTTTGCCGCATAATTTTCCATTGGGATAAGCAGCCACGATTCGTTCATATAGCCCAAATAGTCTATTACAGTGTCGGTTGAGACTTTTTTGCCTATGCTTGATACCATATTGGCTATTCTGTTGTACGACACCGGCTGTTTGACGCTTTCGGCCATTTTTTGCACCACATATTTTATGGCTTTGTCGTTGCGGATTGAATATCGCGACAGCAAATCGCCGAAGAAAATCTTTGCATACAGCCCACTGAGCCACGCCCGCTTGTCTTGGACTGTGGTTACTTCGGGCAAGCCGCCAAATCTGAAGTATTCCTCTACATACTTGTTTATAGCGACTTGGTTTTTGTACTCAAAATTTCTGTCGTTCACGTCAAGGCCTTTTGCTATAAGCATCTCGCGAAACGATAATGGGAAAACCTGTTTTATCTGGTAGCGTCCGCCGAGGGTGGTTGCGATTTCGGAACTCAGCATTTTCGCGTTGCTTCCCGTTATATACACTCGCATCCCTTGGTCGGCAAGGCGACGGGCAAACTTCTCCCATCCGTCTATAATCTGTATCTCGTCAAGAAAAATAAACGGCTTGTAGTCAAACATTTCCCTATACGATGTTATTATGTTGTCCAAATCTGACACCTGCATTCCAATAAGTCTGTCGTCCTCAAAATTGAAATAGAGGAACTCCTCAACGGCGCGGCCTTCAGCCATAAGTTGGTGCATACGCTGGTATAGCAGATACGATTTTCCCGCACGCCTTAAACCAACCAGCACATAGTTGAGATTGTCTTCAAAGTCGTATTCGCGCCTGAAGAGCCCGACGTTTTTGACAATCTGCTGATTTTCAGCAATTAACAATTTTATTACACTCTTGTCTATCATCGACTATTATTGTTTACGACAGACAAAGATACAACTTTTATCGTTTATATTCGATAAAACAATGTGTTTTTTATCGTTTATATTCGATAAATAAGCATTTCGCTATTGCTTTTTGCGGATTAAGAAGCTGTTTATAATTCTTCGTAGAATATTTTCATCATCTTAGACCCGGCATCTCTGCCCGAAGTTGCTGACTGATTGTTGAGAGAGCACCTTGTTCCCAATTCCCAACTCATGTTTTTTGATTAATTTCGAACCCTGCCTATGAATTGCGGCTTGTTGCGGCAAAGAAAAATCAGGCCATGGCGTGCCCCAATTCCTGCGCGAACTGCTGCACGCTGACCTTTATACGTTCCTGCGTCTTAGCCGAAGGGTGTCGGCGTCCGGTTACATATTGCGACAACTGCACCTTGTTTATTCCGGTCATACGCGAAAGCCCCGCCAAGGTCAGTAATCCCTTATAGTGCTGGAGAAAGGCCGAAGCATCGTAAACGAAATCGAATTCCACCTCCACGTTCTCGCCGGTTTCCTCTATATGGTCTAAACGCATGGCCTCGAAAGTTGACAAGAAGTCCTCCTTGGCTTCATCTGCCGTTTTCCCCTCGCCGAAGAAACCGAAGGGAAGATCTTCGTTGTGATAAACAGAATACCAGCCGTCGCTGCCGCATTCGATGTGTGCTGTGATGTGTTTCTTTTCCATTGTTTCTTTCTCCATTTTTATGAATGCGAAAGAGTGGGGTTTAATCAAGCCCCGCATCCTTCATGATTTGTTTCAATGTTCCAAGCTTCACCTCAAGCGAACCGTGGTTGCTCATCCTGAACTTCTTTCCCGTCTTTGGGCTGAATCAAGCCGGATGGCCGTTGATTTGCTTTCCATTCAGTGGATAGCATCCGGCTTTCCTCAAGGCTCTTTCAAGTTCGCTGTACTTCATGGTTTGTTTCCTTGCTTTTACGATGCAAAGATAATGCTTTTTTTTTAGATAGCAATATTGAAGGGAAATTTTTCCAGATGGGTTATATAAATTTGAAAACACGCATTTGTATATATCCTTTATTCCTAATATTTCAAACTGTTCGGGGCAATATTTGTCCAAAAATCGTTTTTTGCCGATTTTGCCGCGCCGAGATTGCTGTTTCCTGCCATAGTGATTGTTTGATTTTAGTTGCAAAAATAATGTTTTTTTAGAAATTTATAAGACCAACCTAAAGAAACTTCCGAACAATCCAAAATTTTATGCTGACAGAATTATTTCAACAGCATAATTCTGATAAAATAATTATCTTTGCAGCGTAAATCTGATTTTTTATGATAAAGATGCGTAATCCATTTATTGTGACGGGAAAAATTCCGGCAGCCTATTTTTGTGATAGAAATATTGAATCACAAGAACTTATACACAAACTGAGTAATGGAAACAATGTCGTCCTCATCTCTCCAAGGAGGATGGGAAAGACAGGTCTAATTCATTTTTGCTATGAAGACGAGGCTATCAAAAACGAATATTTTACATTCTTTGTTGATATTTTACACACTTCTAATCTGCGCGAATTTACATATAATCTCGGCAGAAGCATATACAAAGAGTTGGTTCCAAAAGGAAAAAGATTGGTAAAAGGCTTCATTCAGACATTAAAGTCCATCAGCGGAAAGTTCAGCGTCAATTCGTTGGATGGAAGCCTCGCCTTCGGTTTGGAATTGGGTGACATCGCCAATCCGGAACTCACCTTGGAGGAGATTTTCAACTATCTTGAAAACGCATCTAAACCTTGTATCATGTCGATAGACGAGTTTCAGCAGATAACGCATTATCCTGAAAAAAACATCGAAGCCTTAATCAGAAGCCACATTCAGAATATGCACAACTGCCGTTTTGTCTTTGCTGGAAGCGAACGCAGCATCATGCAGGAGATGTTCGCTTTGTCGGCGAGACCATTCTACCAAAGTGCCGACATTCTCGAACTCAACGAAATTCCTTTTGATACATACCAAGCTTTCGTCATTCGTCTTTTCAATGAATTTCAACGCAATATAAATCCTGATGTCGTTGAATTTGTCTATCATTTGTTCAAAGGGCACACCTTCTACATGCAGCGGATTTTCAACGAGGCTTTTTCAAACACGATGAAAGGGAAAAACTGCGACCGGCAAATCATAAACGACGCCATCGAATCCATTTTGAACGACAAGGAAACCACCTACAAAGAAATTCTCTCGGAAATTCCGGAGAAGCAAAAGCCTTTGCTGTACGCTATAGCGCGAGAAGGAACCGCTGTCGGGCTGACTTCGACGACTTTTTTGAAAAGACACGGCCTGCCATCGGCCAGCTCGGTGCAATCGGCTGTAAAACATCTGCTTAATCAAGGATTTATCACCGTAATCCATCAGAAATATTCAGTGACTGACAAGTTTTTCGCATTGTGGATAAATCGGATTTATAACGAAAAAACGGAGTTGAACTCCGTTTTTTATTAAAATTTATGGAATTGAAGTCCTGATTTTCGGACTTCGATTTTTCTAATATCTGTAGAACTCCGCCTTGTATGGTCCTTCAACCGGCACACCGATGTAGTCAGCCTGTTTCTGCGTGAGTTTTGTCAGTTTGACGCCGATTTTCTCAAGATGCAGACGGGCGACCTCTTCATCAAGATATTTCGGAAGACGATAAACGTCAATAGGATATTTTCCACGGTTTTTCCAAAGATCCATTTGTGCAAGTGTTTGATTTGTAAACGAATTACTCATCACGAAGCTTGCGTGTCCCGTGGCACATCCGAGATTCACGAGACGGCCTTCGGCAAGGATGAAGATGCAGTTTCCATCAGGTTTGACGAACTTGTCAACCTGCGGTTTGATATTGATTTTCCTTACGTCCTTGAGATTTTCAAGTGCATTGACCTGAATCTCGTTATCGAAATGGCCGATGTTGCAGACTATGGCCTGATCCTTCATCTGAAGCATATTTTCCAACGTAATAACGTCGCAGTTGCCGGTGCAGGTGACAAAGATATTACCTTCCTTGACGGCTTCTTCCATCGTTGTGACTTCAAATCCCTCCATAGCGGCCTGAAGTGCGCAGATCGGGTCGATTTCGGTTACAAGGACGCGTGCTCCGTATGAACGCATCGAATGGGCGCAGCCTTTTCCGACTTCGCCGTAACCGAGCACGACAACGACTTTGCCGGCAATCATAACATCCGTGGCGCGTTTTATACCGTCGGCGAGTGATTCGCGGCAGCCGTAAAGGTTGTCGAACTTCGACTTCGTGACGCTGTCGTTGACATTTATCGCCGGGAACAGCAGAACGCCTTTGTCCTTCATCTGATAAAGACGGTGCACGCCCGTTGTCGTTTCTTCGGAGACGCCTTTCATTCCGGCAACGACGCCGTGCCAGAACTTCGGGTTTTCCCTATAAGTTGCGATGATGACCGACATCAGGGCTTTTTCCTCGGCATTTTCGCATTCTGCATTGAGGAGAGCCGGATTGTTCTCACAGTCATAGCCTTTGTGAATGAGAAGTGTAGCATCGCCGCCGTCATCAACGATGAGATCCGGACCTTTATCGCCAGGGAAGGTGAGGGCCTGCTTAGTGCACCACCAATAATCTTCAAGCGTCTCGCCTTTCCAAGCGAAGACGGGAGTTCCAGTCTCGGCGATAGCTGCCGCTGCATGATCCTGGGTCGAGAAGATATTGCAACTCGCCCAGCGTACATCAGCGCCGAGAGCCTTCAGCGTCTCAATCAGAACCGCAGTTTGAATCGTCATGTGGAGAGAGCCGCTTATATGTGCGCCTTTCAAAGGTTTCTCATCACCATATTTGGCACGAAGAGCCATCAATCCGGGCATCTCGTGTTCTGAGACTTCTA
The DNA here is from genome assembly GCA_024400195.1 of Bacteroidales bacterium. Classification (GTDB taxonomy): domain Bacteria; phylum Bacteroidota; class Bacteroidia; order Bacteroidales; family F082; genus Limimorpha. The sequence continues at coordinate 16,066 of JAKSNC010000018.1, read as the reverse complement.
TCTCTTTCCTTCCCCAGTCCTTCAGCGACATATCGGCCACCAAACATTTGAGGTTCTTGTCTTTAAGTTCTTCTTTCATATTTACTGATTTTTATTTTCTTCTTTCAAGGCTTCTCTCAAGGCTTTGCAGAGTTGGTCGGGACACGATGTCGTCTTCCATCCGCAGCGTATTCCTTCAAGTCGGGCGAGAACGTCTTCAATCTTCATTCCTTCGACGAGACGCGCCACACCCTGAGTGTTACCGTTGCATCCTCCGACAAACTGAACGTTTCTCACAACGCCGTTATCGAGTTCAAAATGAATCTCCCGGCTGCATGTTCCAAACGTCGTATAACTATATTTTTTCATTGATTCACAGACATTTATTCTTCACAACCGTTGTCATAGTCACAAGGTTCGCCGCTATAGTCGAGGCTTTCGTCGTTGAACATCTCTTCGATCTCCTTCATGACTTTTTCTTTATAAGAACCGCTGAAGACTTCGAATTTCTCGAAGCGGCATTCCAACGGTCCGTTGTAAATTTCGATTTTTTTCGCCGGCTTCAGGCCTATCATCTTGAGTGCATCCTGATTGCTGCTGATAATCCACGCCTCATAGCCTTTGAAGTTGCGTTTCAGTGCGTTACCTATGTTTTTATATAGTTCGATGATGTCGTTTTCCTCAAGTCTTTCGCCGTATGGCGGATTTATCACCACGATGCCCCCGCCTTCCGGTGGCCTCATCTCGAACATATCCTGATGAGAGAGTGTGATGTCGTGCGACAGATGTGCGCCCTGAATATTGGAACGGGCTATCTCGACGGCTTTAGACGAATGGTCGGAGGCGAGGATTTCATAATCGAAGTCGCGGATTGCCTCATCAGCTTCGGCTTTGACCTTTTTCCACAGTTCCGCATCGAAGTCGTGCCACGACATAAAGCCGTATCTCTGTCTGAAATAGCCGGCCGGAATATTCATTGCAGCCATTGCAGCCTCTATCGGAAGAGTTCCCGAGCCGCACATGCAGTCGATGAAGTTCTTGTCGTAGTTCCAGCCCGTCAGTTTGATGAGACCTGCGGCCAAAACCTCGTTGATGGGAGCTTTATCGACGGCCTTACGGTAGCCGCGACGGTGAAGAGACTCATCGCTGCTGTCGTATGAAAGCGTAACTTTCTCATTATCAATATGGATATTTATTCTGATGTCGGGACGTTCCGTATCGACGGAAGGACGCGCACCGAAACGCTCGCGGAACTCGTCGGCAATAGCATCTTTGACTTTCAAAGCCACATATTGCGAATGCGTGAAATAGTTTCCGCTCACGACGGCATCAACGGCGAAAGTCTCATTTATGTTGAACACATCATACCACTTGATTTTGAAGATGTTGTTATAGAGCATCTGCTCGTTACGCGCGATGAACGAGGAAATAGGTTTCAGGATGCGCAACGCCGTGCGGCACAGGTAATTGGCCTTATACATTATCTCCTTACTGCCTTCAAAACTCACGGCACGATTAAGAATCTCGACGTTTTCGGCTCCGATGGCGGAAAGTTCCGCTGCCAGAACTTCCTCAAGTCCGGCCATCGTCTTAGCGACATATTTGCAAATATCTTCCACTGTTAAGATAACTTAAAAAATTTCCGCAAAGATAGTAAAATTACGCGTCCATTCGTATCGTCCGCCACGGGATTGGAGAACATAATTTCCTGAATATTTTTCTATGATGACAATATCAAAAAACCTATCTTTTTCGTACCTTTGCGACAAGTTAATAAAAGCGTTTAAAATGAAAAACTTCTTCAAAATTATGTTCGCGTCATGCTTCGGCTCTGCCCTGATGCTCATTGCCGCGTTTATCATCATCCCAATCTGGATTGCCTCGTCATTCTCAAACGACACCGAAAAAGTGACAGAAAAATCAATCCTCTATATGGATTTGAATTACGACATCGCCGAGCGTTCGAGTGAAAGCGGAAACCTCATCAGCATACTGAAAAACAACGGCAACGGCGATTTTGCAGGACTGAACGACATCCTTGCCAACATCCGTGCAGCCGCCAACGACGACAACATCAAAGGTATTCTCATTGAGACACAATCTGTTGGAACAGGACTCGCAAGCGTCGAAGAGATAATAAACGCCCTCGACGAATTCAAAAAATCCGGCAAATTCATAGCCGCCTATTCCGATGGATATTCGCAGGGTGCATATTACCTCGCGACCGTGGCCGACAAGATTTACCTCAATCCCGACGGCATGCTCGAAATAAGGGGCATGGCGGCACAACTCATGTTCTACAAGAACCTCATGGAAAAACTTGATGTCAAAATGCAGATTGTGAGAGGCCCGGACAACAAGTACAAAAGTGCCGTAGAGCCTTATTTCCTTGACAAGATGAGCGATGCAAACCGTCTTCAGTATTCCGAATTGCTCGGCGCGATGTGGAACAACGTGGCATACCGCATCTGCACGAAGAGAAACATCGAAATCGACCAACTCAACGCCATCGCGAACAGCATGGAGACGACTTTCGACGCGAAGAAGGCACTCGAATACGGACTCATCGACGGCCTCTACTACCGCGACCAACTTATTGACGAGTTGAAGGCCGCCATCGGTTGCGACGAGGACGACGACATCAACATCGTAAGGAATTCGACTTATGCACAACAAAGAGAAGACAAGACGCATAAAGACAAAATCGCCGTTATCTACGCCAACGGAAGCATCAACGACGGCGAAGGCGACGACAACACCATCGGCTCGACGACGCTGTCCAAAGCCATCCGCGAAGCCAGAAGAAACGACAAGGTAAAGGCCATCGTGATGAGGGTCAACTCGCCCGGAGGCTCGGCTCTTGCTTCTGAAGTCATCCGCCGCGAAGTCGAACTCGCCGCCAAAGAGAAACCGTTCATCGTGTCGATGGGCGACTATGCCGCATCAGGCGGATATTGGATTTCAGCTGAAGCCGACCGTATCTTCGCCGACAACAACACGCTCACCGGCTCTATAGGCGTCTTCGGGACATTCCCGAGCATAAAGGGACTGACCGACAAGGTCGGAGTGACGTTCGACATCGTAAAGACCCACGACAACGCCGACTTCGGAACTATGACCAAAGAACTGAACGAACAGCAACTCGCGATGCTCGAGAAATACGTAGCCGAAACCTACGACCAGTTTCTGACGTTAGTGAGCCGCACACGCCACATGTCGAAAACGGCTGTCGATTCGATAGCACAGGGCAGGGTGTGGGCAGGCAGCGAAGCCGTCAAAATAGGACTCGTCGATGAAATCGGCGACCTGAGCCAAGCCGTCAAATACGCCGCCGCACAAGCCGACCTGAAAGACTTCGCCGTAAAGGAATATCCGGAACAGGAAGACGTCTTCTCATCATTCGTGAAAAACGGTGCCGACCAATATACGCAGGCTGAACTCAAAAGCCGTTTCGGAATGCTTTATTCGTACATCAAACAGATTGAAGCGACTAAGAACACCACCGGAATACAGGCCGTTATGCCGTTTTTCGTGATAGAATAGACTTTGAATCAAAGGACGCACGCGGCACGTCTGAAAAAATCATTATATTTGCCGCATTAACATTTTCGCAATGAGAAAAGTAACAAAACTCGCATTTTCAGTTTTATTCCTCGCTATAGGGCTTTTCGCTTCGGCACAAGTCAGTGAAAATACCGTCAAAGGCTTCGTTTATGACAAAGCGACAGGTGAGCCGGTGATGTTTTCAAATATCTACCTCAAAGGGACTACGTATGGGGCTTCGACCGATGTCAACGGCTACTTCAGCGTGACAAAGATTCCGGACGGCGAATATACGATTCTCGTCACTTTTCTCGGCTACGATACCATCAGTGAGAATATATCGTTGAAAAAAAACGACAACATATCGAAACGTTACTTTCTCACCGAGGCGAGCGTACAGCTTGATGCCGTGCAGATAACGGCTGAGAAAATAGAGGCGAAAACGGAGACCAAGACATCAGTCATCAACATCACGCCGAAATCCATCACCAAGATTCCGACCATCGGCGGACAACCCGACCTCTCACAATATCTGCAGGTCATTCCGGGCGTCATCTTCACCGGCGACCAAGGCGGACAGCTCTACATACGCGGCGGCGCACCGATTCAGAACAAAGTACTCCTTGACGGAATGATTATCTACAACCCGTTCCATTCCATCGGTCTGTTTTCAATCTTCGACACCGACATCATACGCAACGCAGAAGTCTTTACCGGCGGCTTCGGTGCCGAATTCGGCGGACGTATTTCATCGGTGATGGACATCACGACGAGAGACGGAAACAAAAACCGCCTCAGCGGAAAAGTCGGTGCATCGACATTCGGTGCCAGAGTGCTGCTCGAAGGACCGCTGAAAAAGGCGAAAAACCCCGACGAATCGGCAATAACATTCCTCATCTCAGCAAAAAACTCATACCTCGAACAGACCAGCGACAACATTTACAGCGGACTTCTTGATGAAAAACTTCCGTATAACTTCCAAGATATTTACGGCAAGTTGTCCATCACGGCACCAAACGGCAGCAAAATCAACCTCTTCGGATTCCGTTTCGCCGACCAAGTCAATAAATACAAGTCGATTTCCGACTTCAGCTGGGATTCGTACGGCGGTGGTGCCAACTTCGTCGTCATGCCCGACAAATCGTCAACGCTCATCGACGGAATCGTGGCATATTCCGACTACACAACGACGCTTCACGAAGAGAACAACCCCGACCGCTCAAGTTCGATAAGCGGCTTCAACGCGGCCTTCAACTTCACATATTTCTTCGGAAAACATTCGTTGAGATACGGTATTGAGATGCAGGGCTTCAAGACTGTCTTCGACTACATGAAGAGCAACGGCGTGCGGATGAACCAGACGGAAAACACTACCGAACTCGGAGCTTATGCCAAATTCAAAGGGCAAATCGGTAAGTTCATCTTCGAACCGAGTCTGCGTCTCCAGTGGTACGCCTCGTTATCGGAGACTTCACCCGAGCCGCGCCTCGCACTCAAATACAACATCAACGAATGGTGGCGCATCAAGGCTGCCGGCGGTATCTATTCACAAAACCTCATCGCAGCCAACAGCGACCGCGACGTCGTCAACCTCTTCTACGGATTCCTTTCGGGACAAGACGGCACTCCTTCGACCTTTGACGGGAAAGATGTCAGTTCGAAACTACAAAAGGCAATACATTACATTCTCGGGACAGAGTTCGACCTCTCGCCATTCACCACACTCAACGTGGAAGGCTACTACAAAGACTTCAAACAACTGACAAACATGAACCGCAACCAACTTTATACGGGCAGCACGCACCCGCAGGGAACGCCGGAAATTTTGTGGAAAGACTTCATGATAGAAAACGGAAAGGCCTACGGCATCGACGTGTCGCTCAAATACGAACGCAACCGCATGTATTTCTGGGCCGCCTATTCACTCGCCTACGTCGATAAAAACTATGAGAACGAAGTCGGCGAACTCGTCAACTACCGCACGCACTACGACCGCCGCCACAACGTCAACCTGATGGCGACCTACACAGCCGGAGCACGCCGCGAATGGGAGTTCAGCGCACGCTGGAACTTCGGCTCGGGATTCCCATTCACAATGATTGACGGCTACTATGAACATTATCAGATAACCGATGTCAACATCAACCCATACACCGCGTCGGGCGACCTCGGAATCATCTATAACGACCTCAACAAAGGCGAGATGCCGTCATACCACCGCCTCGACCTCGACGTCAAACGCAAAATATCATTCAGCGAACACACGACACTCGACATCGACCTCAGCGTGACCAACGTTTACGACCACAAAAACATCTTCTACGTCGATGTGGTCAACAACAAGAAGATTTACCAACTGCCCGTTATGCCCAGCCTCGGCATGACTCTCTCATTCTAAATCAATAAATTATGAATACGCCCGTCGCAAAAAAGATACCTCACGAACTGACAATCCACGGTCATACCCGCATCGACGACTATTATTGGCTCAACGAACGCGAGAATCCGGAAGTGACGGCTTATCTCAAAGAGGAAAACGCGTATTTTGAAGAAGAGACGAAAGACTTCAAGCCGCTGCAAGACGAACTTTTCAAGGAGATAAAGGGCAGAATCAAGGAAGAAGATATGTCGGTGCCGATAAAAAAGCACGGCTACCTTTATTATTCGCGGCAGGAAACCGGCAAGGAATATTCCATCCACTGTCGTAAAAAAGTCGGTGAAGATGTCGAACAGATTCTTTTAGACGGCAACAAGATGGCTGAAGGTCATCATTTCTTTCAGATAGGAAACTACGCCGTCAGTCCTGATGACAGCCTTCTCGCCTACTGCGTCGATTATGTCAGCCGCCGCAAATACGAACTGCATTTCCGCGACATCGCGACGGGACTGGATTTTCCCGACACCGTGAAGGACATCTCCCCCGACTTGGCTTGGGGCAACGACAACAAAACCGTTTTTTACACATTGTTAGATGAGAGTCTCCGTCCGTACAAGGTGATGCGTCACACGATAGGCACAGATTCGAAAAACGATGTCGTCGTTTATGTCGAAGAAGACGAGACCTTCATCGTGTCGGTGAGCAAGGCTAAATCGGAGAAATATATTTACATAGTCAGCGAGAGCACTCTCTCATCGGAGACGCGGATTCTCGATGCCGACAATCCGTTCGGCACATTCAGCGTTTTCTGTCCGCGAAGAAAAAACGTGCTTTACGGACTCGGGCATTTTCACGATGAGTTTTATATAGTCACAAACGATGATGACGCGCGTAACTTCAAGATAATGAAGACTTCCGTCTCCGATACAAAACGCGAATCTTGGAAAGAGGTCATCGCTCACCGTGAAGACACTCTGATTGAGGACATCGACATCTTCGACAAATATCTCGTCATTGAAGAAAGAAGAAACGGCCTCGTGCAGATTCGCGTCAAGACATGGGACGGTGCGCATGATTATTACATCGGCTTCAACGATCCGGCCTATACCGTGCAGGTACTCGGCAATCCCGACTTCGATACCGACATGCTGCGCTACTGCTACGACTCGATGACGACTCCGGCTTCCGTCTATGAATACGATATGACTTCTCATCAAGCTACTTTATTGAAACAGAAGGAGATCGTCGGCGGTTATAATTCCTCCGATTATATCTGCGAACGACTGAAAGCCACATCGCACGACGGCGTCGAAGTACCTATTTCGATTGTTTATAAAAAAGGCATCAAACTTAATGGTGAGAATCCTCTCGTTCTTTACGGTTACGGCTCGTACGGAATCAGCACCGACGCGTATTTCTCTACGGCGCGTATCAGCCTGTTAGACAGAGGTTTCATCTGGGCAATTGCGCACATCAGAGGCGGCGAAGAGATGGGCAGGCAATGGTACGAAGACGGCAAGATGCTCAAGAAGAAAAATACTTTTCTCGATTTCATTGAGTGCGCAAAACACCTTATTAAAAAAGGCTACAGCAGACCCGAGAAAATGTTTGCCATGGGCGGATCTGCGGGCGGATTGCTCGTCGGAGCCGTCGCCAATATGGCACCCGAACTGTGGAAAGGCATCATCGCCAATGTACCTTTCGTCGATGTCGTCACGACAATGCTCGACGACACCATTCCGCTGACGACGGGAGAATACGACGAATGGGGAAATCCCAACGAAAAAAAATATTACGACTATATGTTGTCGTACTCGCCTTACGACAACGTAGAAGAGAAAAACTATCCGGCAATGCTTGTCACGACAGGACTTCACGACAGTCAGGTGCAGTATTGGGAGCCCGCAAAATGGGTCGCGAAGCTACGCGACAAGAAGACTGACAACAACAAATTATTCCTCAAGACGGATATGGATTTCGGTCACGGCGGAGCCTCCGGACGCTTTGAAGCAATAAAGGAAATCGCGTTGGAATACGCGTTTATGATGGATTGTTTAATGTTTAATATAGATTAACCAAATAAAAACAACGATATGAAAAGATTTTTTGCAATGATTACGGCCTTGATGCTGCTCACTGCGGCAAAGGCACAGGACGCGGCTGAAACGCCGGCCTTATCGGAACTGATGCTCATTTCGCAACCTGTAATGCAGTTGAAGAGCGGATCTTCAAGAGATTATCTCACTTTTTATTTCGATGTAAAAAACATCGGAGTGGAAAAATACAAAGGAGAGATAATGCTCATCTTCGAGCCTGATTTCGAACATTTCTACGCAAAGGAAAAAGTCAAGGTATCTTCCGGAAAGACGCATCGCGTGACTTTCGACGTTGATGTTAACAAAATCTATTACGACTCCGTTTATAACGTCGTGCCAGTCTATTGTTATGAAGATCAATGGTATCAGTTGACGAATTATGAGGCTTTCGACAGTCTTTTCGTCTGCCTTGCCCATCCTGATTTACAGTCGGTTGTAGACGCCGCTCCGTGCTACGTCACCAACTATTATTATATTGAAAGACCTCCGCGCCCTATGTTTTATCATTTCGGGGGATGGTACTGGGGAGGATATTATGATTACTATGGTGGCACATATCACTATCATTACCACTATCATAAGCACATCCATTACAATGAGGATCCGCAGACGCCTCCGGCTGAACCGGCTGAACCGGCTGAACCGACAGAACCGACAGAGCCCGTACCACCAGTCACGCCGGCCGAACCCGTGACACCGACACATCCGCACGACCAACTCTACGATGCTTGGAGCAAAATAAAAGAGAGAAAGGAATATGCGCCGGCTAATCCTTATTACAACAGCAGTGCCAAGATAACGCCGGCACCAGTGCCGACGAGAACGACAAACAGCGGCACCTATTTAACAACTCCGACAAACAACCAAAAGACAACAACAACGAATACGAAGCCAACAACGACAACAACAAAATATAACAACTCCACGACGTTCACAACGCCGGCACCAAAATCAAATAAAAACACTGTGACGCCAACGACGCCATCTAAACCCTCGACGCCAACGACACCGGCAAAACCGAAGACATCACAATGGAGTTCTCCTTCACCTGCACCAACAACGACACATAAAAACACCGTCACGCCTGCGGCACCTGCAAAGCCGACACCAACGCCGGCACCACGCCCGACCGTCACGCCTAACAACTCGTCATCATACAAAGCAAATTCGGGCAGCGTGACACCGAGCAAACCATCAACGCCGACAAGACCTTCAACGCCGACAAGACCTTCTCGTAACAACTCTTCGTCGTCAAAACCTGCAAAATCATCAAGAAAATAAGAAAAATAAGACATCATCATGTTCAAAAAAACGCCGGCACATCTCACCCTCGTCATCAAGCTGTATATCATAGCGATTATCTACTTCACGCTCTTCCGCACATTACTTTTGATGAACGAGATGAGTCACATCGGAGACGCGACATTCGGACAAATAATGTACGCATTCCTTTTGGGACTGCAGTTCGACTTTGCTTCAGCGACGTTTTTCGTCATTCCGCCGGCAGTACTGCTTATCATCACGGCCTTCATCGGTAAGACTAACAAAATCATCGAGAAGACCACCTTATGGCTCACAACAATCCTCTTCTCACTCGCTTTTCTGTGCTGCGGAGCCGACATCCCATATTTTCATCAGTTCTTTGAACGCTTCAATATGGGGGCTTTCGCGTGGATGGACGGCGACGGCGGATTCTGGTTCGTGGTCAAGATGATTGCCGAAGAGCCGACTTACTGGCTCGCCATAATACCCGTCATCATCATCGCGACAGCGTGTTATTTCATTCTGCGCCGCACCTTCAAAAAGGCAAAATGGGAAAAAGGCCGTCTGACTTCAAAAATCATCGCCACTTTAATCATCATTGGAATCATCGCACTCGGCATACATGGCCGCATCGACACAAAATCGCCAATCCGCGTCGGAACGGCCTTCTTCTGCAATAACAATTTTCTGAACCAGCTCGGACTGAATCCGAATTTCACACTTCTTCAGAGTTATCTCGAAAAAAACAGCAGCAAAGGTCAGGAATACGACTTCATGAATGATGAAGAAGCCATCAATAATGTCTGTAAATATCTGAATATAAACGAAACAGATTCTGTTTATCCGCTCGCGCGGGAAATACGTCACGATACTGCTGCCAACAACTACAACGTCGTCCTGATGATTATGGAAAGTATGTCAGCCGACAAAATGACGCGTCACGGCAACGGCAAAAACCTCACGCCGTTTTTGGACAGCCTCAGTTATGAAGGACTTTATTTCGACAACTGCTACACCGCCGGAACGCATACCTACTGCGGAATCTTCACATCGACAAGTTCACTTCCGGTAGTATTCCGCCAGCATCCTTTGAAGCACACGCCGATACTCAAATACGACGGCATCGCCACAACACTGAAGGCAAAAGGCTATTCGACTGTCTTCTTCGTGCCTCACGACAGCCAATTCGACAACATGGAAGGCTTTCTGCTGAAAAACGATTTTGAAAGAGTCGTCGCCAAATCAGATTATCCTTCGGAAGAAATAAAATCGACGATGGGCGTTCCCGATGACTATATGTTCAGATTCTCGATTCCTATTCTTGACGAACTTTACGCCAAAGGGAAACCGTTCCTCGCAACGTATATGACGGCTTCAGACCACGGCCCGTATTACATTCCCGACTATTTTGAAGGACATTCCGATGCCGCCAACGACATAATCGTCGAATATGCCGACTGGTCACGAAAATGCTTCATCGAAGAAGCGGCAAAACGCCCGTGGTACGACAAGACAATCTTCGCCTTCGTCGCCGACCACGGTTATACGGCAGACGCGACTTATCCCGTGTCGATGTCGTTCATCCACACTCCCCTGCTCTTCTTCTGCCCGCAACTGATACAGCCCGAAAACGACACCGCGATAGCCGGACAAATCGATGTCTTCCCGACAATAATGGGACTTCTCAATATGGATTACACTAACAACACGATGGGCATTGATTTGCGCAGAGAATCAAGGCCCTATATATTCTCGTTTGCAGATGACAGATACGCCGTCCTCGACCAGCAATGGCTGCTTATCGTTGATTATCAGAATCCAAAACCGCTGCAACTGTTTGAATATCGTGATAAATCACTCATCGACAAATCTTTAGACTATCCTGAGAAGGCCGAAGAGATGAAGGTCTATGCGGAGTCGCATTTTCAAGTATTCCAATTTATAAATAAGACGGGAAAACAGCACGTCAACAGATAAAAATTGTAAAAGAATATTAACAAATTAAATATCAGAAAGATGAAAAAAGTTATTTTGACGAGTTTGATTATTTTATCGGCAGTTTTTTGCCAAGCACAGATGTACATCGGCGGTTCTATCGGTGTAGGCTATCAAAAACAATCAGAAGATTTGAAGCTGACAAAGACAGAAGACATCAGCATTTTGGCACTCACTTTCGAGCCGAATTTGGGCTATATGTTTAATGACAGAGTCGGCATTGGTATTGACTTTGGAATTGGTTTTGGAAACGGCAAACAAGGCGATTTTACAACAAACGTCATGCTGTGGAATGTCAATCCGTATTTCCGCTGGGTTGCCATCGACATCGCAGACCTGAAGATTTATGCCGACACGAAATTCAGCATCGGAGGCGAACAAGACAAAGAAGAACTGAACGGCGTGAAGACAGACCGCAATAAGATTCAGAACTTCGGAATCAATTTCATCCCCGGAATATTGTACGAAATAAACGAACATTTCTCTCTCACCGCACAGCTCAATGTGCTCGGACTCGGTTACAATATGTCGAAGACGACATTCTACAACGAAGAAGGCTACACCGACGAAGATACGAGAACGATACAGGACTTCGGCTTCGCCTTTAACGGCAAAACCGACCTCAACATCGGCTTTATCTATATTTTTTAAAGCCGATTCGGCAGCATCATTGACACATACTTTCATTGAAAAGCCCAAATGATGAAAAAAATATTTTTTATCACTATAACAATACTACTTTTTACATCTTGTAGCAATGGACTCTTCAACATGAGCGATGGTGTCGATGGTGCCGACATTGATATTACGATTAACCCAACTACACTTCACTATCAGGAACTTAACACCGTCGGCGGATATATGTACCTCACGGCGAGAGAGCCAAGCCGCGGCCTTATAGTCTATCGGTTCAGCATGGACGAATTCAGAGCATACGACCGCAAGCCTCCGTACAATCCTGATGAATGTGGGGAAACGACAAGGCTTATCGTGGATTTTCCTTTCGTCGTTGATGAATGCCACGACTTCAAGTATAACATCATCGACGGCAGTATCGTAGAAGGCGAAGGACGCATCCTGTATTATTACAACACCTCATTCGACGGCACAACACTAAGAATCTGGAATTAAACTGTTAATCTTTTAATTGTTGATTATCAATTGTTTTTGTTTTTTTAATCTCTTAAATTGGATTATTGCGTCCGATAAAATTAAGATAACTTCTATAAATTGATTTCTCGTGATTTTAAGTTGATTTTCGAGCAGATTACTGTGCAGAAAGAGGGCGCATAGCGGGCTATGTAACCGATTGATATTCTTTCGAAAGTTGAGCGCAATGTCGAACTTGTTCGGACATTGCCGAAACCAAGAAAGAACTGCGAAGCAAACCAGCAAGATGCCTAAAAGTGGCTGAATTTTTCAAAAGCGAGAGCAGAGAAAGCTTGCTTACTTTGCCGAGCGCAAGAAAAATCAGTAAAACTGACATCACAAAAAAAAATCAAATTTTGCTTTATTTCGGTGAATTTATAGAAGTCACCTGTAATTTAATCTCACAAAAACTGTTTATTTAACTTCCAAGATTATTTTATCTTCCTTGAAAAGATTCCTTTTCCGATAGGCAGAAACGACAATGCCTTTTTTTGTCAAATCGTCTTTGGTTATAGTCGGCTTCTCTACATACTCCTTTCCATTGATAATCATTGGTAATTTTGTGAAGAAAAAACAATCTATGTGTTTGTAGCAATCACGAACTTCATCATTGCAATATTCGGGGACAAACCATGAAACGACTTTGTCGTATTTTGTTCCATTGGGTTTAACTAACTCTTTTTCCTCTATTTTCAACTTTTCCAATAGTGTATCTGAGATGTAATAACCATTTATGAAGAATGCTGTTGAACAATTCCAAAGATAAATTGGCCAAACAAAAACAGTGTCTGTCGTTTGGAAGGTTATTCCATTGTAGGTCGCCAAGATGTTTGTGATTGTTCCACAAGGTTCATTTATACAGTTGTCATCTTGAATACAAACTGACATGTGTTCTGTTGATTCTGGCAAGAAAGTCACAGGTATGATGTAGTCAACATTAACTGGTTTGTCGCTTTGTTTGGCTGGTTTGTCGAATTTAATCAGACGACATACACGCAAAGCTTCTTCATCTAACAGGCTGTCAGTATGTTTTAACACTTCGTGGCAGTGGGTAAAGCCGAGAGTGTCGACAAGACACTTAACATATACTTTTTTCTCTTCACGGATGGGATAAGGTTGTCTTAAATTAGATTTTATTAAATCAGACAACTTTTTATAGCCATCGTCGAAATCTGGCATAGATTCTAATGCTGTAACCAACCATTCGGTTTCTGTCGAGGTTGTGTCTTGGTTTTGCGCTTCCGCAAAGTTTACAATCAATAAGAATATGATAATTAGAGTTTTTTTCACCATTTTCTTGGAATTTTAAAAATAAAATCATAAAAATGGGGATTACGTATGGCGGTAGTATGCACACTTAGCCAATAAGAGTTCGCTAATTGAAAATAATTCAATGTCGCTTTGGGATATAGACCATTATTGTAACCTGCGTGCAAATGACCTTTTGCTTCTTCAGGGAAATACTTCATACATTCTAATCCCTCTTCATCAAATGTTTCGAAAGTTTCACCTTTCAGTACTTTATTTCTATGAAATCGTTCTTTCTCATAAGTACCTCTTAAGTTATCATACGAATCAAATGCCAAATCTCCGAACGAAATCATTCCTGTTTTAGGATTGGTACATCCATAGTAACCATCTGTATCGACATATTCAGCACCATGAGGTCTAGTACTTTTGTATTCACCTTCAAATCCAAAATAGTCTAAAGCGCCTTGATAGTCATTTGCTTTTACAAATCTATTCAGAACTGCATCATTACTTTTAAAACCTTGTCCTCGTACCAAATTGGTTGTATGCTCAGGATAAACCATAACAGATATACTTGGGTTGAAAGTAAATCCGCTCTTATCGACTTGCCATGCAGATATATTTCCACTCAAGCAATCGTTAGTGATGTCATAATTTATTCCAACCGTTCCAAAATTTGTACTTATTGGCAAACCCGAAAAGGGAGAAAGTCCTGCAGTATATCCAATATTTACTCCACCATTTAAAGAACAAGACATATAGGCGGTATTCATAGCGAACGTAGTACCAACGTAATTACAGACAGTGTTAGATTCTAAATTGTAACTGATACCGGTTTGTGCAGAAATAAGTCCTGGTAAACCAACGACAATAGAAATACCTATGTTAAAACTTTCTTCTTTGCTCCACCCAATATTGGGAATCAACCAAAAAAAATCTCCGTTCGGGTCGGTGTATTTCAGCGGGTTGTTGAGACAGTAAGCGTAGCGGTTGAAGCTTTGCGAGTTGTCGGGGGCCTGTATGTAGTTGTCCGGCGAGAGGAACATCGACGTTTGCCTGTCGCCGGCAATGCGGCAAGTGTAGTCTGTACAGTATGTGAACGTATCTTCAGGCATCTTCCCAACCCTTTTCCTTCGTGACACAAAGTTACCAAAATCATCGTATGAACGGAAACGGTAAAGGGATTTTTTCTGAAAAAATCATTTTCATGCGTGATGCAGCGGAAGTCATTCCAGCCATAACACAAAAGGCGATGAAGCGGCATGCGGAATCAAATACCAAGGCTGCCGCTTCATCGGTGAATTCACGCTTTATTCAGACCTGACATACCTCTCTTTTGTCTTCTCAATGACAGGCGGGGTCTTGCCCAGCTTGATGAGCAGCTCGTCAATCCACATCTCACCGCGGATTACAGGCATGAGATTCTGCTCGATGAAATCCGCATATTCGGCCGGCGAATAATCCCTGCCCTTCACCATCGGACTGTTGAAAACGGCAAAGTAATCATTTATATAAAAAATCTTATGCTTTCTTCCGAAAAGTCCCCATTTCCCATTGCTAATAGTTATAAGGCATTCGTAATCCGATGTTCCAAAATCTCCGCCTGCAATATCAACAGCTTGTTTAGTCAAATAATGTCTAAAACAGAGTGAAGGATAATGCATACATCCAATAGACAATCTTTCTATATCATATCCTTCTGGTATGAGAAAATAAAAACTCTTTATCAATTCTTTCACTTTTTCTGAATAAAGTTCCTCTATTGTGCGATAATCATTTAGGCTCATAAAATATCAATTAATGATGTATGAAATATATTCTTAAAGTTTGCTGCTTATTATAGTAGTAATTCACATGGTAAAGATTCTTATAACCTTGGATGTAACTGGTTTCCATTTTATAGTATGGGCTATTACCATGAACTGGCCCTCTGTCATAAATCAATGTGTTTTTTTCAAGTTGACGTTGTATCCACGCCGTGTTTTTTTCCATTGTTATAGTTGGTTCTTCACCTTTCACAGCATCAAAATGTTCACTACCCAAGTCAAAGGACAATTATTCTATTTGCGCTCTTTTTCAACAATTATCCTGTCTTTCCGTAAAAAGCGGCGTTCTCTGCGGAAATACAGTTTGTCTCCGTTCAGGTATTCCGCCGGTATTGTGTCCTGATAATTGTACTCGACACCATCAATGCAAACTGGGATGGATGTTTCAACATAATAAGAAACCATTGCGTTGCTGTCGCATTCTCCTGTTTGGACGAATAAACAACTATCTTCATTAAGGTCTTTCCGTCGCAAATTAAGAGACAATAAATCAACACTGTCAATCGGTATGTTTTTTAAATAAAAAAATTTTTTATGTAACAGTAAAAAAATAACTTGGTAAAATTCACGACCTTTTGACGAGATAA
>JAKSNC010000017.1 GCA_024400195.1 Bacteroidales bacterium | reverse complement strand
TAATTGAATTTGAATCAGTTACAGAGAATCTAAATTTAAGCTGTCAAAGTCAGGATTGCTCGCTAAGAAGTCAATGGTTTAATTCGTAATTCGTAATGCGAAATGTTTTTTGACCTTAAACCTTAAATGGTTCACGGTCCAAAAGGTTCGAAGGGTTAAGAAAGTAAAGAAAGGTCAAAAAGTCAAGAAAGTCAAGAAAGTCAAATCGTCGAATCGTCAAAAGGTCAAATCGTCAAAAGGTCAAATCACTTGATGACTACGATTTCGTATTCCATATTGCCGAGTTCATTCTCTGCAGCATGTTCCACGATGTGCGTTCCGTGACGCTGTTTGATGCGCTCGACTAACGGGCCGTTGTCGTCGCCTTCGCTCGGAGTGATGCCGAACACGATGTCGAGGCAGGCTTTGTCCAACGCTACGGGATCAGTCGAAGCTAAGATTCCTCTGTCTTTGAGCAATGGATCAGCGGGGTGGGAACTGCAGTCACAATCGATTGACATGTTGTTCATCACATTGATATAGACGATGCCTTTCTTTGCCATGAAGTAGTTGTGTACAGCCTGTGCAGCCGATGCCATCGATTCGATGAACGGGTCGTTGCCCTCGGGTGTTTTATCCCATCCTTCAGGAAGGTTCGCCCAAATGTCTTCGACTTTGTCGGCTTTGCCCGCAGTGTGGATATAGGTCTTTCCATTGATAGAGGCCACACCGATGGATGCGTTTTTCAACACGCCGCCGAAGCCTCCCATGCCGTGCCCCTTGAAATGAGCGAGGTTAATCATAAAGTCGTAGTTGGCAAGATGAGAACCCACGATGTCGTGCTTAATCCACGTTGTATCGACGACCGGAATCTCAAACTCACCTTCGGCATCCAGAATATCGACCTTGGCAATTTTTGTGAAACCGTGGTCCTCAATGGTCTGCCAATGGTCTTCGGTCTTCATGCGTTTGCCGGCGTAAGCTGTGTTGCACTCCACGATGGTTCCGTTGACTGAGTTGACAAGCTGTCCGATAAGTTCAGGCTTTAGGTAGTTGTGACCTCCGGCCTCACCGGTGCTTATCTTCACGGCGACGTTTCCTTCAGCCTTGATACCGAGAGCATTGTAAATCTTTACGAGATTCTCAGGTGTAATCTCTTCAATGAAATAAACTACCGATTTGTCGTCGGTTTTTTGCGCCTCCGCTTCAGGCTTGGTAGCGGTTCCGCAACTGATGATTGATGCCGCACAAAGCAATGCCATCAATAAATAAATGTACTTTCTCATGATTTAATGTTTGTTTACAATAATTACAAAACTATAAAATTGTCACATCCGATATTTGGGCAAAACATCCACAATCCATGTCAAATTATCTAATCGTCAAAATATCAAAATGTCAAAATGTCAAAACTTACTTTGCAAACATCCTGCGTCGGCTCTTGTTGAACGTGAAGTTCCTTCTATATCGAACTGTAAATCTCCGATTGCGTATGACGGATTGCCGAAGCCTATTGCCGGTGAGAGACTGTCGGGGTGAAGGTCTCCGAGGTTATAATCAGTGAACATCGGGTCTTTGTTGAACAGACATTCTGAGAATATTTCTTCTTGAGACTTTCTCTTCGTCCTGATGATGCAGTTGTTGAATTTGTACGATGTGTCGGTGGCCGCTTCCTTGTAAAAGTCCGTCTTGAACTCGTCGGCGAGGTTTCCATAGACGATGCTGTTGTTCATCGTGAAGTCGAAGTCGATGGGGTAGTAGTTGCCGTCTTCCGCGTTGTAATAAAGGTTGTCGAAATACAGCGACGGCGTGTTCCTGATGGTTCCGGCCCAGTTGTTGGCGATAGTGGAGTGTCCGACGACGTAAGAACCTCCGCCGGTAAGAGCCATGGCGTATTGTCCGCAGTGGCGGATGCTGACGTTGCCGATATATGCGCTGTAGAGGTTTGTGTAAATGCCCATTCCCGACATGTTGTCGATGACAGTGTTCGTTATATTGAGAAATTCGTAGTTGTTTTTCACGAAACGTTCCGCCTGAATACCAATGAATCCGTTCTTTATTATGGCGTTGTTGATGCTGTGACCGCAGTTTTGTCGCGCTTCCATGAGCCAGATGCGGTCCCATTGTCCGGCCTCGTCGTCGTATGAGTGTTCCAATCTGTCGCCCTGTATCGTGACTGGGTTTTCGAGGGTCCCATCGATGATGAGCTGTCCTTCGCTGTATGCCCAGATGCCTCCGCCGTTATGTATGTAGATGCGCGTCCCGGGTTCGATGACGAGCGTGCCGTAGCTGTCAATGAGGGCGTAACCGTAGATGACGTAGGGCTTTTCCGCAGTCCAATGCGTTTCCTGAAGGCTGTCGGCCACAATTTTGAATTTTGGAAACGACCCGACGGTCTGGTCTGCCACTATGTAGATGGCGTTCTGTCCGTATGCCGTCAAAAGGACTTTTTGTTCGTTGCCGTTGGTGCTGAAGATGAGTTCGTCTTCAACAAGGAAGGGATTGCTTCCTTTGTTCGGGTCTATCGTCGCCTTTACGAAGATGTAGAGGCTGTCGTCGTTTAGAATCTCGACGTCGTTGAATGAATGTCCTGCGTGACCGTCAACATTGATGCTGAACACTGATGACGAACCGTTTTTCAGTCTGATGCTGCCAATCTTGAGGTCGTCGCCGTTTCTGTTATATACCATCAACTTCTTCGTTGCAGAGCCTATCGCGGTGAAAACGGTGTCGAATGTTACCGTGTCTGTCGAAAATGCAAGTCTTAACGATGAGTCCCCGCTGAAGTTCTTTTCTTTCTTACAGGAACTGATAATCAAGATGATGGCTGTGATGATGAAGGTTACGCGCCGCATTGACTACTTGTTTTTTTCGATAAATTCTTCCGGCGTCTGCGTCTTATAGGCGTCGGTGCCGATATACTTCAATATGTTGAGCATCTCGGATGCTTCTCTGAAGCCTTTTACTACTGTTATCACTTCGTTATTCGGAGTGAGGAAGACGTACGACGGGTATGACATGTTTCCTTGCAGTAGGGTAGCGGCGAGCATGTGGACAGGGTTTCTTTTTGAGTTGGCTTTTTGTTCGCCGGGAGTGAAGTCCGTGCCGTTGAAGCGTATCGTTTTTGTACTTTCGGCATCGAGTTTCACGCAGTAGAACGTCTCGTTCATATATTTTGCCACTTCTGGTTTGGAAAACGTCTGGCTGTCCATGCGTTTGCACCATCCGCACCAGTCGGTATAGACGTCGATGAATATTTGTTTCGGATTCTCCTTGCACCTTTTTTCGGCTTCGGTGATGTCCATCCATTTGATTTCCTGTGCCGTCGTCTTTGCGATGGCAATCATTGCCAAAAATGACAGAAATAGTATTTTTTTCATGATTCTGATGTTTTAATATCTTTCCATTTCACGTTTTGTCTGTTTCTCTTTGAGCGATTCGCGCTTGTCGAAGTAGTGTTTTCCCTTGGCGAGGGCTATTTCCAACTTCGCGAGTCCGTTTCCGTTGATGAACATCACGACGGGTACGATGGTGAGGCCTTTTTCGTTTACTTTCGACTTCATCTTCCTCAGTTCCTTTTTTGTGAGGAGAAGTTTGCGGTCGCGTTTCGGGTCGTGGTTGTTGTACGTGCCGTTCTCGTATTCCGAGATATGCATTCCTACGACGAACATCTCGTTTCCCTTGAAGACGCAGTACGAGTCGGACAAGTTGGCTTTGCCGGCGCGGATGCTCTTTATCTCGGTGCCGGTAAGCGCGATGCCCGCGACGAGTTTGTCGAGCAGGAAATACTCAAACGACGCGCGTTTGTTCTTAATTCTTATCGTCGATATGTTCTTGTCTTTTCCCATTTGTGTCTAACCCTATTTGAGGTCTCCGAGAATGAGCGGCATTCCGTCCTTGCTGTTTCCCACGATGACGATTTTGCTGTTTGGCGAGTCGGCGAGTTTCAGTGTCGCCTCGATGCCTTTCTCGCGCAGAATCCTGTCGTTGATGGACGCGCTCACGATGTTGTTGGCGTTGGCTTTTCCTTCGGCTTCGACGCGCTGGCGCTCGGCTTCCTGTTGTGCTTTCTGGAGTTTGAACTCGTATTCGAGGGCTTCCTGTTCTTGTTTGAGCTTGCTCTCGATGGCCGCCTTGATGGTCGGAGGAAGTGTCACGGAACGAATGAGGACTTGATTGAGCTGGACGTGTTTTTCGTCCAAGAGTTTCTTCGTTTCTTCAAAAATTTCTTCCTGAATGGCGTCGCGTCTGGTCGAATAAATCTGCTCGGGCGTGTAACGTCCGACGACGCTTCTTGCTGCGGAACGCATTGCCGGGATGACCACGCGGTTAAGGTAGTTGGTGCCTATCTTGGCGTGAAGCGTTCCGAGTTCTTCCCATTTGGGCTGATACCATGTCGAGAACTCAATTTTTATCTCAAGGCCGTTGGATGACAGCGCACTCATGTCTTCCGAAGTCTCCTGTTGACGAGTCTCGTAGATATTCATCGTGTTCCACGGCGCGATGAAGTGGAAGCCTTCGTCGTATGTGTGTTCCGTATCGACGCCGCCGCCGAACATTCTGAAAAGCACTCCGCCGTGACCTGCGGGAATCGTTACGCTGATGCGGTTCCAGAATATGATGAGCAGCAACACTGCCCCGATGGTAACCATCCACGGAATGTATTTCTTCATGTTTCCGTTGTCGTTGTTGTTCTGTGTGTATTCCATAACTGATTGATTTTAAAATTTGCGCAAAGATACTAATTTCCTAACATCGCGTCAAGGTTCGTGGTGAACAGTTTTACGGCCATCGCCATCAGGATGACGCCGAAGAATTTTCTGAGTATGATGATGAATGTACCGCCGAGTAAATTCTCCATCTTATGGATGTAGCGAAGCACGATGAAGTCGATTATAAGGTTGATTCCCAATCCGATAAGGATGTTGATACCGGCGTATTCCGCTTTGAGCGATATGACTGTCGTGAGGGCTCCCGGACCGGCTATCAGAGGAAATGCTATCGGCACAACGGACGAATTGGACGAGCCTTCCTCGTTCCTGAAAATCTCTATGCCGAGAATCATTTCAAGCGCAAGGATGAAGAGTACGATGGAACCGGCAACAGCAAATGATTGAACATCAACACCGAAGAGGTTGAGAAGAGCGTCTCCGAGGAAAAAGAAGATTAGAAATATACCGAGCGAGACTAAGCAGGCCTGGAGTGCACGGATTTTCCTTCCTTGGTTTTTGAGTGAGAGAAAAATGGGAATCGAACCTGTGATGTCAATGATGGCGAACAAAACAATGAACGCACTGAAGATTTGTATTAAGCTGATATTCATGGTTTTAGTGGTTTAGTTTCACTGATGAAATAAAACGTGCAAAAATAATCATTTTTTCGATTTGACAGTTTGACTTTTGACTTTCGATGATTGGAAGTGCGATATTATATGTTTTCGGACGCAGGTGTTGAGTTCATGATAAATTCTAAATTCCAAATTCTAAATTCTAAATTCTTTTCGTAACTTTGCACATCAAAAAATGAGATAAAGGGTTATGGGACAGAAACTTCCAATCGGCATACAGAGCTTCGAGGACTTGAGAAACAAGAATTTTAAATACGTTGACAAAACAGCCATCGTCTTTAAACTTGTCAGTGAAGGAAAATATTATTTCCTTTCTCGTCCGCGCCGTTTTGGAAAGAGTCTGCTGCTCAATACTTTAGAGTCGTATTTCTTAGGGAAACGCGAACTTTTTAAAGACCTTGCGATAGAAAAGTTGGAACACGATTGGACAGAATATCCCGTGCTTCATTTGGATTTAAACACCCGTAACTATAAGGATAAAACCGGTCTTGAGGCCGAACTGAACAAACATCTTGAACAGTGGGAGTCAAAGTACGGTGACACATATCGTAACCGCAGCATTGAGGAACGTTTCACACAAGTGATACGTTTGGCCTACGAGAAAACCGGCCGCCAAGTGGTGATTCTCGTTGACGAATATGATAAACCATTACTTCAAGCCATTGGAAACGTGGAACTTCAAGATGCCTACCGCGCCACTCTGAAAGGCTTCTACGGAGCTCTGAAATCGATGGACGGCTGCATCAGGTTCGCGTTCCTCACCGGCGTGACGAAGTTCGGCAAAGTGAGCGTCTTCAGCGATCTGAACAATCTCCGCGACCTCTCAATGCTTCCGCAGTATTTCGACATCTGCGGCATAACGGAAGATGAACTCCGTAAAAATTTCAAGATCGAAGTGTCGGAATTAGCTTCCGCCCAAAAGATGACTATTGACGAGGCATACGCCGCGCTTCGCGAGAACTATGACGGCTATCATTTTTGTGAAGAAGATTTGCCCGGCGTCTATAATCCTTTCAGCCTGCTTAACGCCTTCGTTAATAATAAAATTGACTATTATTGGTTCGAGACGGGCACTCCGACGTATCTTGTCGAACTTCTCAAACATCATCAGTACGATTTGTCGAGAATAGAGAAAGAGGAAGTCGTGAGCGATGTTTTGAACAGCGTCGATATTGCTTCGACAAACCCGCTGCCGGTGATTTATCAGAGCGGTTATCTGACGATAAAGGGTTACGACAGGGAATTCGGTCTTTATCTTCTGGGTTTTCCAAATCAGGAAGTGAAACAGGGCTTTGTGCGTTTCCTCATTCCGAGCTATACGAATGTCGATGAAGTCGATTCCGGTTTTGAGATAAGGCGTTTTGTGCGCTCGCTGCGCGAAGGAAATATCGAGGACTTTATGGAAAGACTGCAGTCGTTTCTTAGCGCGTGTCCCTACGAACTCGAGCCCGAACAGGAACGCCATTTCCAAAGCGTGATGTTCATCCTCACTTCTCTCTGCGGCTATTACGTTGATATTGAAACTCATACCAACAAGGGCCGCATGGATATGACGGTTAAAACAAAAGATTATATCTACATTTTTGAATTCAAATTCAACAAATCGGCTGAAGAGGCGTTGACGCAAATCAATGAAAAAGGTTACGCCGAACCATTTGCAAAGGACGAAAGAAATATCATCAAAATCGGCGTGAACTTCAGCACGGAATGCAGAAATATCGACAAGTGGATTGTTGAGTAGAGATGTCTTTTCTTCACCCTGAAATATTGTATTTTCTCTTCGCCCTGATGATTCCCGTCATCATTCATCTTGTCAGTTTCAGGAGGAGAAGGACGGTTTATTTCAGCAATAACGCACTTCTGAAAGAAGTTTATAAGGAGAAAGCGCGTGTCAAAAGGCTTCGCGAACTGATTATTTTGATTTTGCGGATGTGTTTTATCGCCGCGCTCGTCCTCGCTTTCGCTCGTCCTCGCTTGAAAAACGACTCCGATAAGGCAATATCGTCTTCCGACCTTGTTGCCGTCTATGTTGATAATTCGATGAGTATGGGGCAGGAGAATGTTACGACGCGGCTTGTTGACGCGGCTCGTGCGCAGGCTGCCGGCATCGTCGCCGAAATGGGGCGAACACACCGTTTCGTGCTGCTCACGAATAGCAGGGAAGTGGAGAACGAACATCCGATGAGCTGCGACGAGATGTTACTTCGTCTCGACGCGATGAAGTGCGAAGGTCCGTCTGGAACGTTTGCCGAAGTGATGGAAAACCTCGGCGTCATCAAGGAAAGAAACGGTTTCGAGTCGGCGGTGCTTTTCGTTATTTCTGATTTTCAGAAGAACTTTCTCGCCTCCGATGTTAAATCCGACAGCACTATAAGCGTTGTGCCGCTGTATGTGGCATCCAATACGCCCGAAAACGTCTTTATCGACACCGTCTTCCTCGCGTCTCCGCTTGTCATCAGCGGTCATGCGAATGAATTGACAGTCGAAGTCGTTAACGCCGCCGCGCGCGACCTTACGGCTTTCCCGGTTGAGATGTATATTGACGGCGAGGAAGCCGCACTCGTTAACGTTGATGTCGCGCGCGGCGGCAAGTCGAAGGTTGTTGTTCCTTTCGTTATCAATGAAGAAGGCCGGCACGAAATAACCGTCTCCATTCACGACGAGCCTGTTACTTTCGATGATAACTACTACGCCGTCGTCAATGTGCGCGACAAAGTCCGCGTTGTCGAAATAGGCAGCGACGACGGCGGTCATGATTTGCGTGACGTCTTCGGCGATGAACTGTTCGATTTCGTTTCCATCAATATGCGAAAGGCTGATTATCACTTTATTAAGGACTTTGATTTGGCCGTCGTGTCGGGTGCGTCTCCGATAAGCGTTTCACTTCAGAATGACTTGATGGATTTCGTCTCCGATGGAGGCACTCTCGCCGTCAACGCTCCTTCCGTCTCCGATGAGAAAATTATCATCGACAACTTGAAAATCAACGTCTCTGATGCTACTTACAACGACACGGTGAGGCTTTCGGACGTCTTTCGTTCTAACATTTTCTTCAAAGACGTCATCATCGACATTCCGTCTAACGTCGATTTTCCGCAGGTCTATCGTCATCGTGCCATGACTTTGCGTGAGTCGTCGCGTGCCAATGTGCTTCTGATGCTTCAGAATGGGCGGCCTTGGCTGGTCTCGGCACCATATAACAATGGAAACGTCTTCGTTTTCGCTTCTTCGTTCGAAGCCGAGAGTACAGATTTCTTCGACAACGCTTTATGTGTCCCCGTCTTCGTCAGGATGGCGGCTTTCGGTGGAAAGGGAACACAGCTCGCTCAGACCATCGGTCGCGATGAGGCCGTCGCTGGATTTGCAACGTCGGTCGGCGATGGCGACACGTTGCTCACGGCATGGAACGACAGCCGCGTTGAGTCAGATATGACGTTTCTTTCAGATGCTGATATTCAGGATTTTATGAAATGTAACGGCATCGTAAGCCAGTCTGTTGTCCGTGATGCTTCATCGGCAGCCGCGATGCATAGGGAAAGCACGTTGTGGAAGCTTTTTGCGCTCCTTGCAGCCGTATTTTTCGTAGCGGAGACGATATTTATCCTTATACCCACTTCGGCATCGCGGTCTCAAAAACCATATCCTCGCCGGTGACGGGATGTCTGAAGCACAACTTGTAGGCGTGAAGTCCGAGGCGTCCGATGGGGTTTGTGCCGTCGCCGTATTTCGCATCTCCGACGACCGGAAAACCGAGGTCTTGCATGTGAACCCTTATCTGGTTCTTGCGTCCGGTCTCCAACTTCAGTTCCACGAGGCTGAAGCCGTCAGCCACTTTGAGCACGTTATAATGCGTTATCGCGAGTTTCCCGCCGTTGTCTTCTTTGCTCGAAATTGTCAGGAAATGACTGTTTTCCCTCAGATATGACGTCACTGTTCCCGTTTTTTCCGTCATCTCGCCGTGAACCATCGCCACGTAGCGGCGGTCATAAACAATGTTTTTCCAGTCTTCTTCAAAGGCGAGTGCGACTTTCTTACTTTTAGCATAGACCATCAGTCCTGAGGTGTCGCGGTCGAGGCGGTGGACGACGTGCGAACTGCAGCGTTGGTGAGTCCTGTCGAGATACGTGTTGAGAATACGCTGAACCGTTTCGTCTTTGGCGTTTGCGCTGTTCGACAAGATGCCGTTTCTCTTCTCGATGACGAATATGTCGTCGTCCTGATAGACGATTTTTACCCACGGATTTCTGAATCTCTCGTTGTCGGATTCCTTTCTGATGACGACTTCCATGCCAGTCCTTAAATTATAGTCGAAATTTGTAACTTGTTGTCCATCAATACTTACAAAGCCGTTGGAGAGAATTTTCTTCACGCCGGTCTTGCTCATGCTTCCGAACTTCCTCATAAGGAAAGGCATCAGAGTGTCCTCGCGATCGACTCTGAAAATCGTCGTTTTCGCTTCCTGAAACTTATTGTGCTGCTTGTGGTTCATATATAATTCTTTTAAACAAAGAAAACTCGCGGCAAAGGTAATGTTTTTTACACAAGTATAAATGAGTTGTTGAGATTTTTTAAGGAGAAAATTTTAGGTAAGTCATGGCGGACAGGAAAATGACGTCAAAATTTTTGCAGGTTTTTATGTGAGTTGAAAAAAATTTGCGAATATGATTTGTTTTCAGTAATTTTGCGGCCGATTAGGGTTCTGTTTTATGTCAGCACAAGAAAATCAAAAAAAAGCTTTTGCATATATAGCCAACACCGCCAACCAAGTAATTGATTACGAATGGGAAATTCGTCACCACAGAGAAATGCACGAAGCCTACGAGAAGTCCTTGCGGGACTCGGTTCGGTAGAGCAATGTCGCGCAACCGTTCAATGGGCGATTGAAAATCATCGTGTTATTGACGTTTTCGGTGATTTTGCTAAAGAACGCCATCTGATTGTCTTTCAAAGTGGTAGTGAATATGAAAATTGGTTAGATCCGATAGGCAATGTTCTGTACAAAATGAATACGCTTAATCATGTCGGCGGAGATTTGGCGAAATTGTTAGACAGGGTGAATCTGTATAACGAACTTTTTCCCGAAACAGCGATGCGTCTTGTTGGTGTACAAGTAATGAGCCGTTCAAGTGTATTTCCGATATTTTCTCAACCATTTGTCGTTAATTCTCGTTTTGCGACAAGAGAGGAGATAGTGGAATATATGCAAGCCCGTGGTTTTGAACCGACTGATGAGGATGGAAAGTTCACAAACAGCCGATTATTATTGTGGGATATAAAACCGAAAAATGTTTTAATTGCCAAAGACGGAACAATGTTTGTTATTGATGCCGAAATAGATGAATTAGAAGTATAAATCGGACTTTGTCTGACTCAGTGTGCCAGCATAACTCTTTCGCTAAAATTATCAATCTACTGTGCAAAAAACTGCATTTTGTTGTCGATTTTACCAGTAAAAAATTATGAAATAAAATGATAAAGGTTCGGTAAAAGTACTTATTTTTGCAATAGTAAAAAATCTTGCGAAAGACATTGATAATGAATGGTATTATAAAAGAAAATTATAAAAACGAAACCAAATGGAAATAAGTAAACTTCAAGACATCGCCTCTCAGGTCAGGCGCGACATTATCCGTATGGTGCACGGTTGCCAGTCGGGACATCCCGGCGGCTCTCTCGGTGCAACCGACATCGTGACGGCTCTCTATTTCGACCAGATGCACATCAATCCCGACAAATTCAGGATGGACGGCTCCGGCGAAGACATGTTCTTCCTGTCGAACGGGCACATCAGCCCTATGCTTTACAGCATTATGGCGCGGCGCGGATATTTTCCGGTGAGTGAACTCGCCACATTCCGCCGTCTCGGAACACGTCTCCAAGGACATCCGACGCCGGTTGAGGGACTCCCCGGAATAAGAATGGCGTCGGGCTCCCTCGGACAAGGCCTCAGCGTCGCGATAGGCGCGGCACAGGCTAAGAAACTCAACGGAGAGAAAAACATCGTCTTCGTCATGATGGGCGACGGCGAACATGAGGAAGGACAACTCTGGGAAGGCATCATGTATGCCGGCGCGAAAGGCGTTGACAACCTCGTCGGCATCATCGACTACAACGGAAAACAAATCGACGGCCCGACAGACGCCGTTTTGAACCTCGGCGATATGAAGGCAAAATACGAGGCTTTCGGCTGGATTGTCTATGACCTCGACGGTAACAACATGAGCGATGTCGTCGCGACGCTGAACAAAGCACGCGAAAACGCATTCAAAGGCAGGCCGCAACTGCTCCTCGCCAAGACGGAGATGGGTATGGGCGTCGATTTCATGATGGGAACGCACAAATGGCACGGCACACCTCCCAACGACGAACAGGCTGCGTCGGCTCTTGCCCAGCTGCGCGAGACATTGGGCGACTATTAACAGGAAGTGTTTCATTATAAATTGGAAAAATATGGAATTTGCTATTCAGAATTATAAAGATACAAGGTCGGGATTTGGCGAGGGACTCTTAGAAGCCGGCAGACGCAACCCCAAAGTGACGGCATTGTGCGCCGACCTTATCGGCTCGCTCAAAATGAACG
Organism: Bacteroidales bacterium; assembly: GCA_024400195.1. Classification (GTDB taxonomy): domain Bacteria; phylum Bacteroidota; class Bacteroidia; order Bacteroidales; family F082; genus Limimorpha. The sequence goes on along the minus strand of JAKSNC010000017.1, from coordinate 27,212 downwards.
CCTTCGTCAAAGAGTTTCCCGAAAGGTTCTTCCAGACAGGCATAGCCGAAGCCAATATGATAGGTATCGCGGCAGGTCTCGCCAACGGCGGATTCGTCCCATTCGCAGGCTCCTTCGCGGGCTTCATCACCGGGCGCGTCTATGACCAGATCAGGATGGTCGTCGCATACTCGAACAAAAACGTAAAGATTGCCGCATCACACGCGGGCGTGACCCTCGGCGAAGACGGCGCGACACACCAGATTCTCGAAGACATCGGCCTGATGAAGACGTTGCCCAATATGACGGTCATTGTGCCGTGCGACTTCAACCAGACCAAGGCCGCAACGATAGCCGCCGCCGAATACGAAGGCCCCGTCTATCTGCGCTTCGGTCGTCCCGCCGTGCCTAACTTCACTCCCGCTGATGAGAAATTCGTCATCGGGAAGGCACAGATGATGCAGGAAGGCACTGATGTCACCATCTTCGCATGCGGACATCTCGTGTGGAAATCCATTGAGGCGGCAGCCCAGCTCAAAGAGGCGGGCATCAGCGCTGAAGTGATTAACATTCATACTATAAAGCCTTTAGACGAAGACGCCGTTCTGAAGTCAGTGGCCAAGACGAGATGTGTCGTGACGGCTGAAGAGCACCAGCGTAATGGTGGTCTCGGCGACAGCATAGCGCAGCTTCTCGCGATGAAGAACCCGACCCCGATAGAGATGGTCGCCGTTGACGACGTCTTCGGACAAAGCGGAAAACCTGAAGAACTGCTTAGTTTCTATCATCTCGACACTCCCGACATCGTGGCCGCCGCCAAACGCGCAGTCGCGAGGAAGAAGTGAAGCCAATGACGCGCGATTTGTTTTGAAAACTTAAATAAGTAGATGATGTGTTGCGGCGAAGCCGCAACACATCATCTACTTATACACCCCAACCGCTGCGCGTCCTTGTGAGCGACCGCAGGGAGTCGAACAATCGTTGGTGCGACACGGAGTTGAAGCGGACAACCAATCGAATAATGGCAAACCGCGGCGGGAAAGTTTGTGGGATTGTCTTCAAATCCGGCCTTCATAAAGGTCGGCAACGTGAAATTCGAGGTCGTTACCCCAAACGATGTTGCCGTATTCAAGGCGGCCTTTCTTAAAATTTGAGGCTTTGAGGTATTTGTTGTATTGCGGATGCGGATGCTCACGAATGAATCTGCCGATGTCAACAAGCCGTGAAGTGCCATCGCTGAACACTAACAACACAGTTATATCATCGTTACATATCGCTTCTGTTATGCTTATCAAGTGTTCCATTTATATTTTCTTTTTTATTATAGTTCTCCTTACGTTTTTTTTCATAATGAAATAATTAATCCACTTTTCAGTAATATTCATAGCGTATTTTTCAACAAACTCACGTGCCACCTTTTCTTCTTTGTCAGTCAGTGGCATCCCTTCGCCATCTCTTTTCCTGACATCTTTGAGTTTTCCGTCTTCAATTATAATATCAAAGATCGTCTGTCGTCCAGCTTTTACAGCGTGAATGTGAATGGGTTCATGTTCCAAAGAGTAGAATTTGAAAACAAAACCAAAGTATTCATAAATTGTTGGCATAAATTGTACTTTTTGTTATTAAACAATTAATCGCCACAAAAATACAAATAATATTTGAATGTGAAAGGTTTTTGAAAAATAAAATCTGCGTCAAACCTGCGAAACTCGCGTGAAAAACAAAAAATTCATGTCATTCGTGCGGTCGAGTGACACGACAATCTGTGCGTTGTGTTTCTCGAAATCGGTGTTCGTCTGGGCGTTATAGCGGGTGTAAACCGTGCATTGTACATCATCTTCGCGTTTGTCCAAAAGCGACAAAGTGCGTTCGTCAACGAAATTGTCGATAAGAAAGACGCGCCGTTTGGCATTGCGTATCAGCTCGCTCAGGAAATTCCACGCGTCCCAAATACAGCCCGAGGAGAATAACTGTTCTGTCGGCGGAGCAGGATTCAGTTCTTCAATCTTATTCAAAATGTCGACAATTTTCTCATCGAAAGATATTTGCTGCCGCTCGAGAGTTTCTACTCGTTGGAACAGTCCTGCGTTTGCTGTTACGAACTGGCGCATGGCGGCAAAAGTCCTCATAATGAGGATGTTAATCTTTATCGCAACTTCGCTTCGTAACAAACCTGAAAGCATTGATATGCCTTGTTCAGTGAAGGCATTCGGCAAAGCTCTGTCTCCTCCTTTTTCTTTTGAAATGCCAAAATGGCATTTCAAAAGATCCCACTCGGTTTTAGTAAGACGAAACATGAAGTCATCAGGAAAACGTTCTATATTTCGCTTTACCTGCCGATTCATTTGAGCGACATCAACTTGATATAAGACGGCCAAATCTCTATCAAGAATGACTTGTCTGCCTCGAATCGAGCATATTATGGAACGAATATTATTGTCAGTAACGGACATTTGTTCGTTCTTATCAAAAAGTTGTCCCATTGATTCGGTTTTCGGTTCTTCCATCGGTTTCATTTTTATTGCGCAAAGATACGGTTTTTTGACGATTTTGACGATTTTGACGATTTGACATTTTAGACTCTCAACTCTCAACCCTCGACCCTCGACTCTCGACTTTCTAACTATCATTTTCTTCAAAAAATTCTTATCTTTGCAGCATAAATTTAAAAAGGATGGATTTCTCAAGATTAACGGCCGTATCGCCTGTTGATGGCAGGTATCGCGCTAAAACAGAACAACTTTCGGAGTATTTTTCAGAGTTCGCCCTCATCCGCTACCGCGTCAACGTCGAAGTGGAATATTTTATCGCGCTATGCGAGATTCCGCTGCCGCAGCTTTCAGGTTTCGACAAAAAGAACTACGATAGGCTCCGTAAGATATATCAGGATTTTCAACTGTCTGATGCTCAGGAGATTAAGGATATTGAGAAAGAGACGAACCACGATGTCAAGGCGGTAGAATATTTTCTGAAACGCCGTTTCGATGCTTTCGGCATTTCGGCCTTTAAAGAATTTGTCCATTTCGGTCTGACTTCCCAGGACATCAACAACACTGCGGTTCCAATGTCAATGCGCGACGCTCATGAAAAAGTCATGCTTCCAATGTTGGAATCTCTTGTCGATAAAATCGAGGAACTCGCCCGCGAATGGGCCGATGTCCCGATGCTCGCCCGCACTCATGGTCAGCCTGCCAGCCCGACACACCTCGGTAAGGAAATCTACGTCTTCGCAGAACGCCTCAGCGATCAACTTGAGATGCTCGACGACGCTCCATTCTCGGCCAAATTCGGCGGCGCAACAGGTAATATGAACGCTCATAAGATAGCATATCCGGACATCAACTGGCGCGATTTCGCTAACGACTTTGTGGAACTGAAACTCGGCCTCGTGAGGCAGCAGACCACGACACAGATTGAACATTACGACTATATGGCTGCCTACTTCGACACGATGAAGCGTATCAACACAATCCTCATTGACTTCGCACGCGACATTTGGATGTACGTCTCAATGGACTATTTTAAACAGAAAATCAAGGCTGGAGAAGTGGGAAGCTCAGCAATGCCGCACAAAGTCAATCCTATCGATTTTGAAAACGCCGAAGGTAATCTCGGTATGGCCAACGCTTTGTTTGAACATCTGAGTCGAAAACTGCCTATCAGCCGCATGCAGCGCGACCTGACCGACTCGACGGTGACACGCAACATCGGAGTGCCGTTGGCTCATACGCTCATCGCCCTCGCGTCGCTGATGAAAGGACTCGGTAAACTCATTCTTAATGAAGACAAACTGCGTTCCGATCTCGAAAATAACTACGCGGTTGTGGCTGAAGCCGTCCAGACTATTCTGCGCCGCGAACAGGTCGAAGGCGCATACGAACTCCTCAAGAAACTGACTCGCACTAACGAGAAAGTTACCCGCAGCTCGATTGACGCGTTTATTGATGAACTTCCGGTCTCCGACAAAGTAAAGGCGGAGATGCACGCTATAACGCCGGAAAATTATACAGGCTACGGTTTTGTTGAATAAAAACATAAAAATATGAAGAAAAACCGCAACTTCCGCAGGATGATGGGCTACGTCAAACCGTATTGGGGCAGCGTCGTGGCAAATTTCATTCTGAACATCTTCTCAGTCATCTTCTCATTGTTGTCGTTCACGATGATAGTGCCGTTCCTCAACCTGCTCTTTAACCCTCCGCAGGAAGTCATGCCGCTACCTGAATTCGGCCTTGATGTCAAGTCGATAGAAGGCATCCTCGACCATTATCTGAGTTTCCTTATCCTGACGAAAGGCCCGAATAGTGCACTTCTCTTCATCTGCTGCCTCGTAGTGGCGGCGTTTTTTCTCCGTAACCTTACGACATATATGGGTCAGTACTACATCGCCAACGTGAGGGTTAACCCAATTAGAGATTTGCGTAACGATCTGTATCACAAGATTTTAATTCTACCACTCGCTTTTTACAGCAAGCATAAGAAGGGCGATATTATAGCGCGTGTTACGACTGACCTTTACGAGATAGAGGTCTCCGTGATGAATTATATCGATGTCTTCATAAAGAATCCTATAACCATCATTGGATATTTTCTGTATATGCTCTTCGTCAGCTGGCAGCTTACCGTCTTTGTCCTCGTGGTGCTGCCTATCGCCGGTTTGGTTATCGGTGCCATCGGCAAGTCGCTGAAGAAGGACTCGAAGGAGGCTCAGTGGCGTTTGGGCGGAATAATCTCCACTTTGGAGGAATCCATCTCCGGCCTCCGTATCATCAAGGCTTTCAATGCTATAGGTTATTCGAAAAGGGCTTTCAACGAGCAGAACGACAAATATGCTCGTCTGCTGCGTTTCGTCAGTCGCAAGCGTGAGTTGAGTTCTCCGATGAGCGAGTTCCTCTCAGCCGCCGTCATCTGTGTTGTACTTTGGTTTGGCGGTCGTCTGATACTCGGCGGTGCCGGTGTCGGTCTTGACGCGGCTTCGTTCATAGCATACGTGGCCGTCTTCTCGCAGATTATCTCTCCAGTGAAGGCCATCTCTCAGGGCTATTATAATGTCCAAAAAGGTCTCGCCGCCGTTGATCGTGTCTTTGAAGTGCTTGATGCAGAAGAAGTTATCGTTGAGAAAGAGAACCCTGTCAGCATAAGTGACTTCAAGGATGAGATAAAATACGACAATGTGACGTTTGGTTATGGCAACGGCGACGTGCTGAAGGACATCAATCTCACCATCAAGAAGGGAAAGATGATAGCACTCGTAGGTGAAAGCGGAGGCGGAAAATCGACTATGGCCGACCTGCTGCCGCGTTTCTACGACGTGTGCGATGGCTCTGTCACTGTTGACGGTATCGACATCCGCGAGTATCGTATCAGCGACTTGCGCGGTATGATGGGTATTGTCACGCAGGAGAGCATTCTGTTCAACGACACGGTGTTCAACAATATCGCCTTCGGAATGGAGAGTGCTTCGATGGAAGATGTCATCGCGGCAGCAAAAGTGGCTAATGCGCATGAGTTTATCATGAATCTGGAAAACGGTTACGACACAGTCATCGGCGATAGGGGAATGACGCTTTCAGGCGGTCAGAGACAGCGTATCAGCATTGCGCGTGCCGTCCTGAAAAACCCGCCGGTTCTTATTCTTGACGAGGCTACGGCGGCTTTGGACACCGAATCCGAACGACTTGTTCAAGATGCGCTTGCAAAGGTTATGAGCAACAGGACTTCTATCGTCATCGCGCATCGTCTCTCAACAATACAGAATGCCGACGAGATTGTCGTCTTGGTTAAGGGTCAAATCGTTGAACGCGGAACGCACACCGAACTCTTGGCGAAGGGCGGTGTCTATAGGCATCTCACCCAGATGCAGTCGATCGGCGGCGTTTAAGACTACCTCCAACTCGGGTTTATCGTGTCAAACAGACGCGGCGTGTTGAGGATGATTTTCTTGTCAACGAGCTTGATGAATGATATATTGGCTCTGTTGATGATGCCGTTGAGGTTTCTGACTTTGTTTTTATCGAAGATGCCGTCGGTCTTGGCGCATTCCGAGATGTCGCTCAACGTCATTATGGCCGTGTGTGGCTGTATTCCGAAACGATACTGAAGCGAATCGGATTTGTATATTGTCTCTCCGAGAAAGATTTTTCCGGTGCCTGCGTCAATGATGGATGTCTTGCATTCTATTGAATAAAACTCGTTGTTATACACGAACATGACGTCCATTTCGTTGTCGGAAGTCTCTAATTCGGCTACGGCTCCGACAAGTGCCATCGGGTCGTTTTTACTGTATTTATAGGCGTTTTTTCTCACTTCTGCGCCAATGAGGATGTCTTCGTCGGAAAGCCCGAGTTCTTGTTTTATTTTGAAGCCGACATATTGTTCGAACCATTCTCCGGAAAGGAATTTCGTCTCTTTCTTCGACAACTTTCCGTCTTCTTCCGGAACGAATCCGAGGAAGTCGAGATAGGGTTTTACAGTGTCAAATTCGTCTCCGCTTAGTACTTTGTTTCGTTTCAGCCTGATGATTTCTTTTTCCCCCGCGAACTGCTCGTTTTCAAGCCGGCAATAGGCTTTGAATATCTTCTCCGACATCTCGAAAGGATAATCGATGGGTTCCGACTGCACTACGGAGACTCCGTTGGCGGCAAGATATTCGCTGAGGCTCAGCTTCTTGCTGAAGATTTTTACTTCTTCAAAGTCGCTGAATCTGTCGGGCGTTAATTTCCAACGGTAGATTTTGTTGATCTGGTAGATGTAGATGAATTCCGTTTGTGGATATTTCATCAGGAAGTAGTAGTACGTTGACGCGAACATCACTTTGGTGCCGCACTTTATGTTGACGATGATTCTGTCGTATTTTGAAAAATCCTGTTTGTCGAGTGTTTCGCTGACAGAATCCCACAGGAAGGCTTCGACGATGCCGAAATGCGTCGTGTCGATGCCGAGAGTGTCTCCTATCCAGGTGCGGGAACCGTAGTACTCTATCTCCTTTGTGGTCACGAAGAAATAATCATCGATTTCGTCTTTCATTTCCTTGATGAGTTGGACACACGGAATCGTGTTTTCGCTCAAAGTCGTGATGAGTATGGTGGCCATAAAAACTGTTTTGTCGGTTATGCGTTTTCTTTATTCGAGGTAGGTATAGCCGTAAAGTCCGGAGCGGTAGTTCGACAGGAATTCCTTGCCTTCTTCAACCGTTATCTTACCCTGTTTGACGCAGGAAGTCACCCATGTCTCGACGCTTCTGACGAGTTTTTTGGGGCTGTATTGCACATATTCAAGCACTTCTGCCACCGTTTCGCCGTCAATGACTTGGTCGATGTAATAGCCTTTTTCGTCAACGGAGACGTGGACGGCGTTTGTGTCGCCGAAGAGGTTGTGCAGGTCGCCGAGGATTTCCTGATATGCACCGACTAAGAAGACTCCGATGTAGTAGGGTTCTTTGCCGAGCGAATGAACAGGGAGATTGTGCGACATCGTGCGGCTTGAGACGTAGGTCGTGAGTTTGCCGTCGGAGTCGCAGGTTATGTCCTGAAGCGTCGCAAGTCTGTCGGGATATTCGTCCAAGCGGTGAATCGGCATGACTGGAAAGACTTGGTCGATAGCCCATGCGTCTGGCAGCGACTGGAACAGTGAGAAGTTGCAGAAGTATTTGTCTGCTAAGAGTTTCGATAGCTGGTCGAGTTCTTCCGGCACGCGTTTCATATTGGCTGCCATTTGGTTTATCTCCATCGCCACCGACCAGAACAGGCGTTCTATCTTGGCGCGCGTCTTCAAATCGAGCATTCCGAGGCTGAACATGTCGAGGGCTTCTTCGCGGATCTGCTGCGCATCGTGCCATGTCTCAAGCATCGACGACTGTTTGCTGGTGAGGTTGTCCCAAGCTTCGTACAGGTCTTTGATGAGTTCATGGTCGTCGTCTTTCACTTCCTCGTCATCGTCCCAAGTCGGGAGAGAAGCCGTTTCGAGGACTTCAAAAATCAGCACTGAATGATGAGCCGTGAGTGCGCGTCCCGATTCGGTGATGATGTTGGGGTGGGCGAGTCCGTTCTTGTCGCAGGCATCGACGACGCTGAACACGGCGTCGTTGACATATTCCTGAATGCTGTAGTTGACACTGCTCGCACTGTTCGACGAGCGCGAACCGTCGTAATCGACACCGAGACCGCCGCCGACATCGACAAACTCGATGTTGTAACCAAGTTTGTGGAGTTGAACGTAAAACTGTGCCGCTTCACGCAGCGCGAGTTTGATGCTCCTTATCTTATTGACCTGGCTTCCGATGTGATAATGAACGAGTTTCAGCCAGTTTTTGATTTCGTTTTTCTCAAGATATTCAAGTGCTTCAAGCAGTTCCGACGAGTTGAGGCCGAATTTGGAACCATCGCCGCCTGAGTCTTCCCATTTGCCGCTTCCCGAACTCGACAGTTTGATTCTCATTCCTATCATCGGCGTGACTTTGAGACGTTTAGCCACTTTGACAATGAGTTTCAGTTCGTTGAGTTTCTCGACGACGATGATAATCATTCGTCCCATCTTCTGCGCTAAAAGTGCGAGTTCGATGAAACTCTCGTCTTTATATCCGTTGCATATTATCAGCGAGTCGGTGTCGGTGTTGGATGCGATGATGGCGTGAAGTTCGGGTTTGGAGCCGGCTTCGAGCCCGATGTTGAACTTTTTGCCGTGGCTGACGATTTCCTCAACAACGGGGCGCATCTGATTCACCTTGATTGGAAACACGATGAAGTTTTTGCCTTTATAGTCGTATTCTTCCGCAGCATGACGGAAACAGGAGTCGATAGTCTCAATACGCGTGTCTAAGATGTCGGGAAAACGAATCAGCATCGGAGCCGACACGTCGCGCAACTGCAGCTCATCGACGAGTTCGCGAAGGTCGATAGGGACGCAGCCTTCGCGTGGAGTCACCACGACATTTCCTTTCTCATTGATAGAGAAATAGTTAATACCCCAATTGTTGATGTTGTACAACTCGGCTGAGTCTTCGACACGCCATTTTCTCATGCTTCTTGCCATAATGAAAAAATTCAGGTTTTAAGAGTTGCAAAAATACAAAAAAAACTTTCTGTATCTCTGCGTGACACTATTTCTTGGTTGTTTTTTATGTTTGAATCAGTTTTACGGATTTTTTGAAACAGCCAACCTTCGTTTCAGTTCGACTCCGTCTTCATCGACACATCTTATTATGTGTTCGCCGTGTCCGACATCGATTGGCATCTGGTGAATGAATTCGGTTTTTCCGAGGAAGATGTCGTCGAGGTTCCAGAAGATTTTTTTCTGCGGGTTGCGGTGTGCGATCTCGAAGACGACCATCTGCTTGTCTCCTTTGATTCCTATTGGGATTGATACGTGTGCATCTGATTTTGGATAGACGAAGGCCATGATGTCGTCAGTGTGGCTTTGTCCGCATTTCTTCAGATATGGCGGTGTGGGGCAGTAGTCCATGGAGTGGCTTTTGTAGAACCATTCCATGACTGGCGGCAGCACGAAATACACTTCGCTTCTGTTGTCGTCGGCCTTTTCGCAGTCGGGGTCGATGCGGAACTGTCGTGTCTCATCAAGATAGATTTTTTTGTGATAAGGACAGACTCCGGTTTTCAGTTCGACATCGGGTGCGGATATTTTTACTGTTTCTTTGCAGAATGCCGATTTCGGGTAGCCTGACTGTTTGCAGACTTCTATTTCGATGCTTTCTGATGTTGAAGATGGGTAGGTGTAGCTGCTGTTGAGGAAAGGTATGATGTCGAAGAGTATTGGTGCGGCTGTCGCGATTCCTGTAAGTCCGGGTCGTCCTTCTCTGTTGGCGTTGCCGGCCCACACTCCGACGACGTATCTGTCAGTCACGCCGACGGCCCAGGCGTCGCGGAATCCGAAGCTTGTACCTGTTTTCCATGCGATATTGCGTGCTGAAGCGAAAGTACTCCAGCCTGTCTGGTTTGTGGGGCGGGTGAGTCCGGTCAGTGCGTTGAATGTCGCAGCTACGGCTTCCGCGCTGAAAGGCGTTTCTGTCTGTGCTTCAGATATTTTGATGTTATTGGCGGCAGCGATTTTCCTTCCCATAGCGGCGTAGGCTCTTACGATGTCGAAGAGTGATAGTTCCGCTCCGCCGAGCACTATGGCAAGGCCATAGTGCTCGGCGGATTCGTCGATGTCGGTGAATCCCATTTTCTTCAGAAGTGCGTGAAAACGCTGCGGCCCATATTCTTTCAGAAGATAGACGAAAGGCGCGTTGAGCGATTTCTGCAAAGCTCTGCGTGCGCTGATGGCTCCCTCGTATTCGCCGGAATAGTTCTTCGGCGTGTAACCTGAGATGTTGGTCGGGACATCGGGAAGAATCATATCTGGAAGCAGTGTGCCCTCGTCGAGCATGGCTGCAAAAAGGAACGGTTTGAGCACGCTTCCCGTCGAACGCGGGGCAGACACCATATTGACCATCGCGGCGTCTTTGGCGTCAAGGTTATTGCCTATGTATGCAACGATTTCATTATCAATATAGTCGATAACGCAGACGGCTGAATTTTCAATGCCGTTGAGTGCATTCTCGGCGTGATGCCGCGACATTATATCTGAAATCTTTTTCTGAAGACTGCTATTGATGTCTGTCTTGATGTGTTCGCCTTTGTGTTTCTTTTCTTCTTCCTTGAAGAGATGATAGGCGAGCATGGGCAGGTCCGAAGGCTTGTCGGGAATGTCTTCCATCAATGCGAGGGTGCAGTCTTCTTCATCTAACAGCGGAAGTTGATGTCTTTTAGTAAGATAAACTTTTGATGATGTCAGTTGTTTCAAAAGGTCGTTTCTTTTTTTCAGCAGTTTGTCCCGCGATTTTCCGGGGTGGATGAGTGCGGGGGAGTTGGGCAGTGTGGCGAGTGTGGCGGCTTCGGCCCATGTGAGGCGGTCGGGTGTGGTGTGGAAATAACGCCATGCCGCCGCGTCAATACCGACGACGTTGCCGCCGAAAGGCGCGTTCGCGGCGTACATGTCCAAAATCTCGTCTTTACTGCATGCAATCTCCAACCTGACGGCGAGAATAACATCAATCAGTTTCTCAAAATACGTTCTCGGCTTGTCGGCACGCGTCATCCTCACGACCTGCATCGTTATCGTGCTGCCGCCGCGCACAATCGTCCCAGCCTTGCGGTTCGTCTTGAATGCTTCGAAAAAAGCTATCGGATTAAAACCCGGATGGACGAAGTAATATTTGTCTTCAAATTCGAGGAGACAGCGCGTGTATTTGTCTGAATAAGTGTTTGTGGGCGGAAAACGCCATTGTCCGTCGGAAGCTACCGAAGCCGCAAGAAGCGTCCCGTCCTTGGCAGTCATCACGGTGGAGTAGGGTGTGCTGAATTTGGGCACGGGCACCAAAAGGAAAAGCACGAAAGACAATGCAATCGCTGCCGTGATATAAATCGTTGTCTTACGTGCTTTTTTCAAGATAAATCAACTTATTTTACGGTGATGGTCTTTGCAGGAACGACATAATAGACAGAACCGTCATACATCGCCTCGCAACGCACCGCCGGCATCGTGTAACGTCCCGCGAATGTCGCATTCATCTTGACAATGAATGTCTTACTACTCTTCTTGTCGAGATTGAAGTAATAATAAATTCTGTCGTCGCGCACGTCGGTGTGTGTCAAATCATCGTTTTCCGGAGTGTTAAGGATTTCCATTCCGGCAGGAGCGAAAAACGTCAGTGCGAGGTCGCTGAGGTCTGTGACGGCATTCGGATTCGTTATGGTTATCGTTGCCGTTATATCGTCTCCGATATTCGCATTGGTTGCCATTTTTACCTTCATTTCCAATGAGTTGCCTTCTTCTTTTACAGCTTCTTCCGCAAAAACCGACTTCGTAAAGACCCTCATTTTGATGTCCTCTTGGCCGTTGTTGTTGACAGTGATTTCGTTATCGCCTTGTCGCGGCGTGAAGTTGATACTTACTGCCGGGATGTTGCCGGAGATGTTTTCTTTTTCACTGTTGATGTTTACGACTGCCGAGATGTTTCCGCTGTTCAGGCCGCGCGTCTCCGCATAGTCCCCGACGGCTGTCATCAGTCTTGATGTACCGAGCGTTCCGAGCCATCTGTCGCCGTTTATGATGTCGCAGACCGTCTCTATCGACCTGTCGATAGCTGGAGAGTCCTTGTCGCAAAGCAGCATCGCGCAGATGTAGGCAGACAACTCCGAAAAATCGTCCTCGTTGACCGAGACGGGGAGAAGTCTTTGTGCCGTTGATATATTTCCGCTCAAGGCGTATGCCGCCGCGATGTATGATTTCGTCTCATCGGACTGGACAACGTCTAATTCCTTGAAACGGTTCATCGCGCCCATGTCGCGTGCGTCGGCTAAGGCGAGGACGAACAGACGATAGGCCTGTATGACATCGCCGTCTCTGTAATCGGGATTGTGGTTCCACGATGACGCTATGTTTTTCTGATACGACACCAAACCTTTGTAGAAAGCGTCCGGCACAGCATATCCCGACGTCTTCGCTTCAGTCAGGAAATGAAGTACATAGACCTCCGTCCACGGATTGACGTATCTGCCGCCGACCCACGTCGTGAGCGATTTGTCGGGTTGTTGGAAGGCACGCAGGTTGTCAATGGCGGTCGTGATGTTTCTGCGGACGAGGTCTCTCGTCGTCGTGTCAAGGCTGACGAGGCGGTTGACGTACAACTGTGCAAAGGCACGCGATGTCGTCTGTTCGAGGCAGCCGTGAGGATAGTCGATGAGATAGTCCAATCTGTGGAAGATGTTGATTGGCAACGCCGTCCCGATGACGACTTTACCTTCTAACGTCCCGCTTAGTCCTTCCGATGTGAATCTTACCGTTTCGCCTGCTTTTGAAGCGATTTCCTTAAATATCGATTCATGTCTGACTGATGACGGCACCCTTATCGGAATGTCGGTTTCCGTTTTGGCAGTGTAGTTTCCGGCTGTCACTTCAAACTTGGCAGATGCTATTCCCGAAGTTTTATCGGCCTTGACATTCAGACAAATGAGTCCTTCTCCGTTGTTGTCGATGTGGACTGTCTTGGGAAGATTCTGCATTGCGGTCATATTTGCTAAAACAGCCTTCACGTTCAAGTCTTTGCCTTTGTTTTCGGGCGACAAAACCTGTATCTTCAGCGTCGTCTCGTCGCCTGGCATGATGACTCTCGGCATGGCCGGATAAAGTGTCACGGGGTCGATGACGTTGACGGATGTCTCAGCGGAGCCGAAAGATTTTTCACCATCTTTCGCCACAACCATGACGCGAAGTCTGCCGGAACACTGCGGCACTTCGAACTCGTGTTTCTTCGTCTCGTTTGCCTTCAAAGTGAAAGGCCCCATCGTTACGGCGTAAGCCTTAAAACGTTTGCTGAGAACGTCTTGTAAATCAAGATATTCGTCACCGCCGACGGCATAAACGGAGCCGAACTCGCCGAGGAATGCGCTCATCACGTATCCGTAGTTGTCCCACGTGCGTACATTCAAAGCCTGTTTGCTCATGAAGTGTTCGTAAGGGTTCGGTGTCTTGAAGTTGGTGAGTGTGAGTATTCCGTCATCAACGACGGCGAGCGTGTAAGTCATAGGCTTTCCTCCTTTTTCCTTCACAACGATGTCGATTTTATTTTGTGTGTTGGATTCCGTCGGTGCCTTTATCTCAGGTTGAAGTCTGAAATCTTTATTTTCAATGGTTATCGGAATAACTCCGTACATTCTTATCGGCATTCCGTTGCCCGACCGATATGGCTGTATCAGCGACAACGAAACATAAACGTTAGGCACCATATCGGCTGTGGCCTCGAAACGCACAACGCCGTCACTGCTATCGCTTTTTATACGCATAGTCTTGATAATCATATCATTGGCTTCGATAGTGACTATCGCCTCCGCTTTCTCATTCGATGGAAACGTTATGATGACCTCGTCTCCGACTTCGTATTTCTCTTTTGATGCCTTCAGACTTATTATCGACGGCGCGTCTGTGTCGGAATTTGAATGCCCGAAGTAGTCTTCCCAGTCGAAAGAAACGACTTTGACGAAAGTGTTTTCGTTGTCGTTCAGGACGAGGAGATAGGATCCCCAATCCTTATCCTTGACGTTCATTGTGAGCGATGCTTTTCCGTCACGGCATTGTATCTCACCGTCATAAACAGGCTTGGTGTAACTGCTGTTGACGTAGTTCTGAAGCCTATACGCGTCTTCGTCTGACCACCACCAGTAGTTCTCCATCTTATAAATCTTATAACGAATCTCTTCTGCAGTCATGTACGGCGTTCCGTCGGCATTGACGACTGCAATGTCGAATCGCCAGTCTCTGCCAGTGAAATAATAGTCTCCGTATTTGGCCGGCGTCTCCGGCATCTTCATCCCGATGTATCTTGAACACGGCGAAATCGTTTTCGCCGTCGAGACAACGCTGAAGTCGCCGCTTTGATCAAAAACCTTTGTCGTGAAGATTCCTTTCAACATGGTGTTGCTTCTGATGTTGCCGAGCGGCGCGAAGTTAAACGTCGTCTCGCCGTTGTCGTTCAAAGCGCCGCTGAAGATTTCGTATTCGTTGTCGTAAAACGTTTCGCTTTCATTTACAAAGACATAATCCTTGAAATTGTCGAATTTCGTCTCGCTTTTGCGAACGCGCACATCGACTTTAGCTTTGAGTTTGGTGGCCTTCATTCCGTTGAGCCATCTCGCCTTGATGGAAGCCCTGTCTGATGTCCCGATTTTTATTATCTCAGGCGTAGAAAGGCTGATGTCGAGCTTGTTCGGTTTTACCGTTTCAACTTTCAGATTCTTGATTATGACGGTGTTTCCGATTTTGAATTTCGCCGTCCATGTGCCCGTTTCGTCATTCGGACTCGTTTCAATGGTGAAGCAGTAGATGCCGTTTATGTTTTCGCTTTTCGACTGTTTTGCATAGAGGCTGCCTTGCGCGTCGAAAATTTCGAGCACAACCGGATATCCGTCTGGAACGACATCAGATGCGTCGCTGAGCATGAGGTTCAACTGAATTTCGTCGCCGGGACGCCACACGCCTCTGTTGGAGTAGGCAAAGCCGAGAACACCTTTCGCCACATTCGCGCCGTCAATGTCGAACTTGCTGTACGACAAGCTTTCTCCGTTGGTCACCTTGAGGTACGATTTTCCCTTTTCGCTGTTTTTAGCGGTTACAAAAGCCGCTTTTTCGGGCGTCTGAATCCTGATGTAGCCGTCAACGTCGGTTTTTCCGCCTCCGATGTACTGCTTCTGGTAGTTGAACACACTCACGTCTGCCGATGCCGGCTTCGCGTCACTGATGTTGTTCACGAAGATGTCGATGATGTTGTCGCTGCCTGATTTCGCCGTGATGGACAAGTCCGAAACTAATACGTTCCTCTCCTTGTTGACATAATTATAGTAGTATGGCGTTGACGGATCGTCCCAACCGCCTTCATAATTATAGACTTTGAAGTCGTACGACTCGCCGTCCCAATATTTCTTTTCCTGCGCGATGTTGTCTTTGACGTACGATTTCATCATATCGCTCGCAAAAATATAGTCCTGCGGCCCGAAATCAATAATCACCTGAAACATATCGCCGCGCTTAGTCTTGACGTAGTCCGATAACCTTATCGGAAAAGTCCTCCATTGTGTAGGAATCGCGTTATCAAGTTCGAGACGAAACTTTTTCTCCAAACGTCCGACTTTGTTGATTCCGTATGTAGCTGATAATGAATTATCCTGAAGCAATGAAAGAATGTTGTCGTCGTATATTCTCACGATCCTGACAGTCACGCTGTTGAGGCAGACGGCATCGAAATAAATTGTCGCGTCTTCGTCGGGAATGATGTTGCCGTTGCTCGTCCATTTCACTTCCGGCTTTTTCATGTTGATGTCGAAAGTGTATTTCGCTTCAGCTGACGTACGTATGCCTTTCTCCGATTTAATTCCTTGTCTTACAGCGATTTTAATGTTGTCTTTTTGGTGAGATGGAATAGAATTGCCGTCGATGAAGACTTCTATTCTGTTATCGGAAATACTCGTTTTATATTCGATTTGCTTGTTGAAGACGATGAATCCGTCGAGGTTTTGACTCTCGTCAAGAGGCTGCGTGAAGAATATGTTGATGAGGCTCGATGACGCATCGAATTTTGCATCAGCAACCGCAAAAACGTCTTTCCTGAATATCTCCATCTCGATTTTTTTGCTCTCCTTGGCATTAACGTCTGAACCATCGAGTTTGATATTCTCTGTCCTTGATGACGATGTGCGCGTAATGTCGTAATATTCAATCTCATACGATTTGTCGTTTATCATTCTGACTTTCGCCTTGACGTCTCTGCCTTTTACCGAGTTTGACGCGAGTTTTTCGACATCGCCGATACTTGTGCTGTTTGCGAAGTTAACGCCGACGACGTAGCTCATCACGTCTCCGCCTTCACATAACGGCCACATTTTCACGATGTTAAGTCTCTGTTCGCGAATCCCGAAATCAAATTCTAATTTTTTTTCTTGTGGAACATCGGCGAACAACGACGCGTTGAAAATGCAGTGATACGACTTCTTGTCGGCCTTTTCGATGAAGAAGCCGACGGTGTTGTCGTCAATCCAGTCCGCACGGCCTTTCAAGGAAGGCTCGAATTTGAAAGTGCCCGAAGGTATTTCCTCTCCGTATTTGAGCTTCATCTGTGCCGATTCGGCGAATTTGACCTTGATAGGCTCTTTGGCGTCAATCATGCCGGATGTGTAGCCGTCAACGACAGTCAGCAGTTCTTCCGGAATGGGTTTTATATACTCGATGAAGATGTCCTTGCTGACATTTCTTGATGAATCGCGTTCGCTACATCCGGAGATGATAGCGAGTGATAATAACGTGATAATCAATGATGTAAAACCATTAAAAATTTTTGTCTTCATGATTTTTATTGTTATTTTTGACGATTTGACGATTTGACGATTTGACAGTTAGACATTAGACGTTAGACGTTAGACATTAGACATTAGACATTAATATACGTAAATATCGTAAGCAGCTCACGGCTCACGGCTCAACAAGGCTGTTAGTTCCCATAATCTTGTTGTTTTTTGCGCCGCAAAGTTACGAAAAGAATTTGGAGTTTATTATGGACTCAACGCTTGAGTATGAAAATAAAAAAGTAGAGACTGAGCGAGCCCAGTCTCTACAGAAAATATCAATCGTAAACTACTTCACAATCTTGACTATGTTGTCATTAGTGCGGAGGATATAGACGCCGTTTGCGAGGTTTTCAACGTTGACGGTCTGGCCTTCATAGACGAAACTCGTGACGATATTGCCGGCGAGGTCGTAGATTCTGACTTCAGTACCGGCCCCGACACCTGTAAGAGTCATAGTGTTTTTGACGGGGTTAGGACAAACGGCGACTGCTTCGCTGTTATTTTCCTCAATACCAGTGTAAACTTCAATGCTCATGTTGTCGATTTCAATATAGAATTTGTCGTAATCCTGATGGTGGAAGACCACGCGGACAGTTGTTCCAGCGAATGCCGAGATGTCGGCATAGCGTTGGGTCCAGGGGTTTGGTGCAGTTTCACCATAAACTGGCACGAAGTCGCTGATATTGGTCGAGCCGTTAGGGGCAATCATCACTTCGTATGAGTCTGGATAGTTCGGGTCTTGAGCCTGGGCATACCATGAAAGTTTGATGTTTTCGCCGGCAGGAAGAACGAACTCGGGAGATACGAGGTAATTATCGGCGTTGTAGGCACCTGTATAGTTCTCGAATGACTGTGAAGCGATGCAGTTTGAACCGTCAACGCCCCAGCCGTTGCCCCAGAAGTTTGCAGTTCCGGTGAGCCAGTCATGGCCGTCGCCGTCGTTGTCAATGGAGACCCAGCACTCTTTCTCAGCAGGGAAGTTCTCGAAATCGTTGAAGTATGGGAACTCGGTGATAGGATCGCAGGATATAGGGGACTCACCCTGACCGTCATAGATGCTCATGTTGTCGATTTCGAGCATGTTGCAGTCGTAGCTTTGGTGATGGAAAACCACGCGCACCGTTGTCCCAATGTATGATGAAATGTCGAATGTGCGTTTTGTCCACGGATTGACGGCAACACCGCTGTATATCGACACAAAGTCGTTGATTTCGGTCGATCCGTTAGGAGCAATCATCACTTCGTACGAGTCGGGATAGTCTGCATCTTGTGACTGTTCATACCATGAAAGGATGAGGGATTCTTCTACCGTTGTGGGAAGTTCGAATTCAGGAGAAACAAGGTAGTTGTCGGCATTAAACGAACCGATGTAGTTGTCGAATGACTGTGAAACGAGGCATTTCGAACCATCAACGCCAAAACTCATAGTTCCGTAGTTTGTCGTACCAGTAAGCCATGTCTGACCATCGCCGTCGTTGTCGATGTCAATCCAGCAGTCGTGGTTGGTGAGGAAGTCTTCGAAATCGTTGAAGTACGGAAAATCAGTGATAGGATCGCATTCGACAGGTTGAGGTTCTTCTTCTTGGATGGCGATGTCGTCAATGACGAAGTGCCACCTATCGTAGCTATCGTAGTGGCGGAATGCTATGCGGATAGTCTGTCCGATGTAATCGTTGATGTCAACAGACAGCTGAGTCCATAATGTTGACAGTTGTGTTCCTTCATAGACCAGTGTGGTGAAGTCGGCGGGTTGGTCGCCTGTTGTGGAGATATAGACGCCGTAGTGATCAGGATATGAATTGGCACCAGCCTGTACGTACCATGACAGTTGGACAGAATTTTCCTGACCTGCTGTTGCCGGTATGGTGACTTCAGGGCTGATGAGCCAGTTGTCAGGATCGTATGAAGCTTTACCGTAGCTGTT
Organism: Bacteroidales bacterium; assembly: GCA_024400195.1. Taxonomy (GTDB): domain Bacteria; phylum Bacteroidota; class Bacteroidia; order Bacteroidales; family F082; genus Limimorpha. Next base: position 8,417 of record JAKSNC010000017.1, on the reverse strand, counting down.
TTCCCATGAAACAGACTTGGCGCCCATTCCGGTGCGGCCTGCTGCAAGTTCCCAGACGTGGCCGTCACCGTCTTCGTCGAGGTTGCTCCAGTCATCCATACCGTTGACATCGAATGTCTCAAGATAAGGATAACCTATTGTGCAGTCGCGGCCAGTATTTGCATACATACTCGTACAAAAGAGTAAAACTAAAGCAGCAAGTAAAATTTTTTTCATTTTATTTCCGTCCTGTTATTTACCATCGGACCTTCGGCTCTAATTAATTAAAATATTTTTTTAATTTTTCGATTTCTGGTTTACGTGAATATCGTAAGCCCTTCTAACTTCTAACTCCTAACTTCTAACTTCTAACTTCTAGCTCCTCAATAACACATTCGTGTTCCTTCGTCTTTTCATCATAATTTATGCCGACGAAAAGCATTCTGCCACGGTAATGTTCAAGAAGATCGTCGTATTTTTTCTCTTTAATCTGGTTTATCGCCGATTCCGCCGACTTGTTGTTTTTCAACTCGATAATCATCGCCGGAATATTTGGAACGTACGGAATAAGAGCCAAATCCGCGTAGCCTTTGCCGGTCGGGAGTTCCTTGATGACTGTATATTTCAGGTTCGCGTAGAAATAGGCGAGGCCGATTGCGCTCTGGAACGACGCTTCGTTGTTGTACGTCAATGGGTTTGTGGCACGCATATGCGACTCGGTCAAAGCGGAGGCGACGGCAGCCGCGTCTTTGTTTATCGTGGCCTCAAGAAGTTGTTTCGAGTCGTTGATAAGTTTGATTATGGGCTTATAATCAGCTTCGTATTCAACAGAAATTACCCATTGTTCGCGAATTTCACTGTTTGGTATGTAACATTGCTTTGTTTCACTGTCGTAGGCGAGATAACCGAGATGTATTAAATATGTAAACACGTCGTCTTTTGAGTGAAAATCCGTCATCGTGTTCAAGTACTTATATACGTTCACATCGACTTTTCCGCCTCCGATCATAGTCACGACGTCGTCACGCATGCCATCGAAATTCATTAAAATGTAGAGTTTCAAGGCTTCGTATGAGCCTGTCTGTGTCCAATAACTGCCGAAACGTTTTCTTTCCATCGCACTAACGACGGAACGCGGACTGAATATTTCTTTGATGTTCCCCATATCGTATCCGTCGTACCAGCGTCGGCATTCGTCGTAGTCCATGCCGTACTGTTCGCAAAGGCCTTTTGTTTCTTCTGCAGTAAAACCGACAAATTCCGTTAAACGTCCGGCATCGGTCATCGAATATTCGGTAAAAAGATTCAGTTTCGACTGGATTTTGTCGCGCACGATGGGCAGAATTCCGGTCAGATAGGCGAGCGAAATCGCCGGCGAGAGGTCGGCATTTTTGAAGAGTGCATTCAGAAACGCCAAATAATCTTTGAATAGTGATTGTGGTGCTTCTTCACGTATCAAAACATCGTATTCATCAATGATGATAACGAATGTTTCACCCATCGCGGCATAGACTTCTATCATACAGTCGCCGAAATTGCGGCAATGAGAAAAATCCACGTCAGGATATTCACGTGCAAAGTCTCTCATTATTTTTTCCTGCATAACCTGAAGAAATTCATTGCCGTAGTTCATATAAAAACCATTCAGGTCGAACTTGACGACGTTCAACTTGTTGAGATATTTCTCGAAGCTTGGATGTTGGGCAATCTTCAAATCCTTGAACAACTCGCGGGAATCGCAGCCTTTTGAATAATAAGCCGAAATCATGTTTCCGGCCATACTTTTACCGAAACGGCGCGGACGCGAGACGCACAGAAACTTGTCCCTTGAGTTTATAAGTTTGTTTAGTTCACTGATAATTAATGATTTATCAATAAAAATATCAGCATTGCGGTCTTGACGAAGCAGTACGTTGTTCGGATTGAGGTAGATTCCCATAATCTTGTTGTTTTAACTGCCGCAAAGATAGTCAAAAAGTCGAAAAGTCAAGAAGCTAAGTCGTCAAAAAATCAATGATAAGATGTCTTCGATTTCGTTCTTAAACCCTTTGTCGGATATTTGTGGTTTTGCGTCTGTCCGTGCTCCGATGAGCAGTTTTTTCGCCTCTATGATGATTTCCGTGTCAAGTCCGTCGGATGCTATCTCGACATCTTTGATGATGCCGTGTTCTTCGTCAATGTTGATGTCAATCTCTACGATGCCCCATGAAAATACCGCCGTGCGTTTTGCCTTGAAACTGCGCCATTTTGCGAACAAATATTCGTCGCCGGCGATATATTCGGCTTCTTTTCTGATTTTTTCGGTGCACAAAGAGTCGAAATCGACAAATTCAACTATGCCGTCGTAGATGTTTTCGAATGCTTTGATGAGGTGGGGGATGATGTTGTCGGACGTTATGTCGGCCACTTCCGAAAGATTGATGACGCGGCTGCCGACCGATTTCACGCCGTGTTTCTGCAGTTTCGCCGGATTGATTTTTAGATATTTTGCAATTAGTTGATAATCAGTTTTTATTAATAGCGTGCCGTGATGAAGCCCGCGCCTGTCGGTGAGCCTGAAGGCGTTTCCGGAGAACTTCCTCCCGTCAAGTGCGATGTCGTTGCGCCCGGTTACTTCGGCATTGAGGCCAAAATCCTGTAAAGCTTTCTGTATCACCGACATCTGTTTTCTGACGTTATAAGTCTTCTTGTCGGCGATGAACGAGAAGTTGAGGTTTCCGAGGTCATGATAGACGGCACCACCGCCGGTTCTACGCCGCGAGACACAGCCTCCGTCGGCGTAAAGTGCCTTGACATCGCATTCCGTATAAGGATTCTGATTTGCGCCGATCACAACGGTATGCCCGTTTTTCCAAAGGAAAAGAGTCACAACATCGTCGCCACCGTTTTCAATGATGTCGTTTTCCACGGCGAGATTCAGATACGGATTATTCTGTTTACCTATTATGACCTGAAGTTTCATTTGCTAAAACATTAAAAATAAAAAGAGCCGCCATTTTTAGGCAGCTCTTGATTTTTGTAGTCTCTAGGGGATTTGAACCCCTGTTACCAGGATGAAAACCTGACGTCCTGACCAGACTAGACGAAGAGACCAACCGTCGTTTTGCGAGTGCAAAGGTACGGATATTTTTCATACATCCGACAAAAAAAGTGAAAATTATTTTTTTTCTTTTATAAGTCCTTATTTTTTCGGAACTTTGCACAAAATTTTTGAGCATGGCGCTTTTTACCTTATCGGAGGTCAAGACGGCAAAAGATTCCAAATTGTGGCTTGGCTTTCCATCAAAATTATATAAAAAGGATACTCACTACGTCAGACCGATGGATGACGAGGTGGAAGCAGTCTTCGACAAGTCGAAAAACAAACTCTTTCGTCACGGTGATGCAGTGAGGTATCTCCTCAAAGACGAGAGGGGACATGTTGTGGGGCGTATCGCGGCATTTTATGATGAGAAGACGTCTCGCAATTATGCCAATGAGGAGAACGGACAACCTACGGGCGGATGCGGCTTCTTCGACTGCATCGACAATCAGGAAGCAGCCAATATGATGTTTGACGCTGCTAAGGAATGGCTTAAGGCACACGGTCAGGAGGCAATGGACGCGCCTATCAATTTCGGCGACCGCGACTATTTCTGGGGATGCCTCGTCGATGGCTTCACCGACCCGATATACAATATGCCGTATAACTATCCTTACTACGCAAAACTGTTTGAAAATTACGGCTTTAAAGACTTCTTTAAACAACTTACTTATCATCGTAATATGAGCCTCGGCGGTTTCGACCCCATCCTTCATGAAAAGGCTCTGAGAATTTCGGAGAATCCCGACTATACCTTCAGAATACTTGAAAAAAGACATCTTGAAAAATATGCCGACGATTTCCTGACTATATACAATAAGGCGTGGGGAAGCATCCCGGGTTCCGCTAAACTGACGCGCCAACACGCCCTCGCCTTGATGAAGAGCCTCAAACCTATTATCGACCCGCGACTGATGCACTTTGCTTATTACAAAGGCGAACCCGTCGGATTCTTCCTTATGATGATAGATATGAACCAGATTTACAAGGGCCTTCATGGAAAAAACAACATCATTAGCAAACTGAGGATTTTCTGGAGGATTAAGGTCTCGAGAATCTGCGATAGAGCTATCTCGTTGGCTTTCGGCGTCGTCCCGGAACATCAGCGCAAAGGCCTCGAAGCCGGCCTCGTCTGCTCGTTAGAAGCTCAGGCCATAAAGAAAAGGTTTAAGTATAAAGACTTGCAACTCAATTGGATAGGTGACTTTAATCCGGCAATGATTAAACTGGCTAAGAGCGTCGGGGCGGAACTTTGCAAGACGCACATAACCTACAGATACCTATTCGACAGGGAAAAGCCATTCACGCGCGCCAAACTGCAAAAAGGCAAAGTCGAATAAAACAAAACGCCAAGGTCGATTCAAACCTTGGCGTTTCTTTCTTAAGAAAAAAAGACTATCTCTTTCCGAGTTCTTTGTCATAAAGGAAAAATGCGGTCTTCTCTTTTCCGATGCACTTTAACGTGTTGAGGATCTCCTGGGCGTTGGCTTCTTCTTCCACTTGTTCGTTGACGAACCACTGAAGCATGATAGAGGTCGCGTAGTCTTTCTCTTTGACGGCCATTTCATAGAGGTTGTGGATCATCGAAGTGACTTTCTTTTCGTGCTCCAGAGTCTGTTCGAACATCTTGACCGGACAGCCGTCCCATTTGGTAGGAACTGCGTCAATGGCTTTCAGTTCGACGCGAGCCGTCTGTGAGTGCAGATAGTCAACGAATTTCATCGCGTGTTCCATCTCCTCGTTAAATTGTTTGCGGAACCAATGGGCGATACCTTTCATATCGTTGTCTGCCGCTTCCATTGACATTGAGAGATAAAGGTAGGCCGACCACATCTCGGCGTTGATTTGGGCATTGATAGCCTCTTGCATTTTGTTGCTTATCATATATTGTAATTTTAAAATTTTGATGCAAAGTTATGCAAAAAAATGTCATGATGACACCGTTTTTAAACAATGCTGATATTGATAAAACAGATAATCCGCGTTAATTTATCATCAAAACGTCGCTGTCGCCGAAGTCGTCGTAGCCCGAAACGATGACCTTCTCGCCTCCGCTTAGTCCTTCCAAAACCTCGTAATATTGGGGATTCTGCCTGCCGATGTGAATCTCGTGTCTCGTCGCCTTCGTGCCGTCGGCTGATACAACGTAAATCCATCTGCCGCCCGTCTTCTGATAGAACGAACCGCGCGGTATTATCACGCCTTCCGTCGGCTGACCGAGCTGTAAATTAAGGTAATAGGTCTGCCCGGCACGTATGTTTCTCGGCTGCTCGCCGTCAAACCTGAAATCGGCCTTGAACTTGCCGTCGCGTACTTCCGGATAGACTTTCCTGAGTATCGCGCCGTACGACTCGCCCTGACGCTCGAAAGTGGCCGAAAGTCCTGCCGTCACGCGGTCGATGTAGTGCTCGTCAATTTGAGCCTCGATTTTGTAATTGTCCAAATTATTGATTTGGCCGATCTTCGTCCCGGTACCGACTGACTGCCCGAGAACCACGTCCAACAGACCGAGAACGCCGTCAATAGGTGCCTTGATGCTGAGATTGTCCCTGCGTTTGCGAATCATCTGCATGTTGAGGCGCATGTTTTTCAGACTCTCCTCCATCTGCCTTATCTCGACACTTCTGTATAGACTGTCCTGCTTCTGGCGGTTGAGAATCAGATTGAGTTTGTCGCAGGCGAGTTCGTAGTCTTCTTTCGACTGTAAAAAAGTCTCGCGGGCGATGAGTGAGTCGTTGTAAAGTTGCTCGTTTTGAAGAAAAGCTCTTTTGAATCTTCTTGCATCTAATTGATACTGAAGTCTTTCTTCTTCAACGCTGAGTTTCTGCTGTTCCATGGAAATCATCGTGTTGCGGAGAATGTTTTCCTTCTCCGCGAGTTCGGCCTCCGAATTGAGAATCTGCAGGTCGAGGTTCTCATTGTTCAAAATCAAGATAATGTCGCCTTTCTTCACCATGCAGCCTTCTTCAACAATGATCTCCTGAACGATGCCGCCTTCCTGCGGACTTAGCTGTATTGTCGTCATGGGCTGTACCTGCCCGCTTATCCTGACATAGTCGTTGAACTCGCCGATCTTTGCAGTCTGTATCGAAAGTGTTTCGCTGTTGATTCTCAATGTTTTAATATTTGGCTTGAGAATGAGGTAGATGGCGAATGCGATGACGATGCCGCCAACCCAATAGGGAATGGCTTTTTTTGAAATGATGTTGCTGAGCCCTTTTTTGCGTTCTATGATTCTGTCCATGTTATTCCTGTTCTAAATATGAAACACCTTTGTAATAATTCACGACTTTCTGTTTTGTGATGAGCATGAGTACTGCATACAGACGTTCTGCCTTGGCATTCAAGTAGTTATCTACTGCGGTCTGATATTCTATCGATGAGATGAGTCCTTGTTCGTGACGTTTCGTGTTGAGTTGAAAAGCTTGTTCCTGAACCGATTCACGGTGCAGTGCCTGGGTCATTGCAGCCGATGCCCCGTCTCTGTCGGAGACGGCTCTCAGCACTTCGGCTTCGACTTCGCGCGTGCGTTGTGAATATTGGGCTTCCGCGATGGCGTAGGCGTTTTTCTTCCTCATCACCTCGTTATGTCTCGAAAACCTGTCGAAAATGGGTATTGAGAGCGAAAGCTGAATGTATTCGCCGCTGTTGTTTTTGAACTGCTCGTCAAATGGAATCGTGTGATAACCAGGCATATCGGTGTAAGTGTAATAATTCGACGACCAGCCGCAGTTGAACGTTAACGACGGCAGACGACTCCATTTTGCAGAATGAAGTTCGAGTTTGGCGTTTCTCATAGCACCTTCGGCGATGAGCATCGAAGGAAGCGTGTTTTTTGCCGTCTCCATAATGTCGTCGGGATTGTCGGCGTGACTGTATATCGGAGTGGCATTATCAACGTCGAAATCAATCGCGAGACTGTCCTGAATGGGCCAAAACATAATGTCTTTCAATGTGATATAGGCATCGTTGAGCTCGTTTTGGACTGTTATGACCTGATATTGTCTGTCGGCTAATTCCGCCTCCGTTTGAATGATGTCAGCATAGCCTTTCTGTCCGAGTCGATTTTGATTTTTAACGAGTTCCAACGATTTTTGCGCCGTTTTGACTTGCGAATTGAGGATGTCGGTCAACTCGGAATAATAAACCACGTTGTAAAAAGCTTCCATCGTGGCGAGGCAGATTATGTCTTTTAACTGCTGCTCCTCATTGATTCCCATTAACTTAGCTGTTGACGTAATCTTGATGTTGTCGATGGCTTTGAATCCGTTGAAGATGTACATTCCGGCGGAGACTGAATAGCCGTTGGTGAACGAAGTCGTTGAAAAATAGGTGTTTGTCTCCGGATTGATGGAACGCCCGAAATTGTAATAGGCGTAAACGTCGCTGCTTATTGATGGCGAAAAAGCCGACAAGATGGCTTCGCGCCTGTTAATCTGGTCGTTACGGTTTTCCGCCTGCCGTATTTTGATTTTTGTCGAATTTTCTACGGCATATTCCATGCAGTCTCTTAAAGTCATTTTCTGGGCTGATGCCGAAACGAATGCCAAAGTCATGACTGCCGAAATGAAGATGTGCTTTTTCATTAAAAAATATTTACTCGCCGAAAAATAAGACAAGCACTATGCCATAAGGATAGTATAGTGATAATCAGTTTCTTATCAAAATATTGAAAATGATAACTGTAAAATTTCTTTACAGTGACTGTAAAATTTTTTTACACTTTTATATTTGTTTGCAAATGTAAAATATTGTTTACATTGATAGCACGACGTCGGCGCAAATTACGGCGTGATTTGAAGTTTATTCAAAAGAAAAAATGAGATTGGCAATAAAAATCTTAGGCTGATTCTATGGGTGAATTTATAGAACACCTTTATTGGATGAATATTTTCCCTTTAACGATATTATGTTTTTTTAATTTTATTCAAGTCTTTTTTGAAGACACGGAAAAAATGTACAATACAACCTATGATAAACAGTGCATAAACAATAATTTGAATTGTAATGTCATGATTGTCAAGTCATTGTGCATATAGATGCAGTCCGAAGTCGATGGCAAGAGCCACTATGCATATCAAAAATGTTATGTCTTCGGCAAGCCTTATATTGTTTCGATTCTGCAATGAAATTTTTCCTTTTTTTAACTGCACATTAAAATAGTAACGACACGCAAATGCGATTACGAATATTGTAAAAATTATTAACATTTCCATTGTTGCTGAATTTAAGTGATAAACGCAATTTTTTTGTTAAAAAGTTTCAATTGATAGTCCAAAATTACGACAAAAATATGGAGTTTGATTTTTTTTTTTTTTTTTTTTTTTTTTTTTTTTTTTTTTTTTTTTTTTTTTTT
>JAKSNC010000016.1 GCA_024400195.1 Bacteroidales bacterium | reverse complement strand
GCCCTAAAAATAGGCGACGGCGAATAGGGTGCCTCATTGTCAAAGTCAGGAAAAATGTCGAGTTCTTCGGATGGGAAAAACTCGACTGTGTTGATGAGATAAGAAAGGCTTTCGCAATACGTTAGAACGGCCTTATTCCTATACCGATTGACAACGGCTTAATTTCAGGACCTGCGCCGTCTTTGAATGTTCTTGAGAACTGATAGGCGGCGTAGATGTTTATCCAGCGGTATGCCACACGCAGCGTTGCGCTGTACGACACACTCTCAAGATTGTTGATTCTGTTGAATTTCATGCGGACATCGTCATTCGTTCCGGGAATAGTGCCTATGAATTTCGTCTTCGCACCAAGTTTGAACCCGATTTTGAATCCGAGGCCGATTTTAAACTTGTCGGCGATGCGGAAGTTAACTTCAAGCGGAATGTCGCCGTAAAACACGTTTATCTTGCTGCGCTGCATGTCCGCCACGGTGTCGAAAACAGTAACGCCGGCGTATGGATCAGCGACGTAGGCCTTCTTCATGTAGAAGTTGTGTGCCGTAAAACCGATACCGGCAGAAAACGTGTGTTTCGAATCGGCAATTTTGAAGTTGTATGTCAAAAATCCGTCAACACCTTGATTGATAGTCCTTAAATTGAAATTATCGTATTTTTCGCCTGTCGGGATGTCGGTAAAAACGTCAAAACCGATTGTCACTTTGCCGTTTGTCCTATCGGTAATAAGCTGCGGTCTGTCTTGCGCTTTTATGAAGCCGATGTTTAAAAGTAAAACGAAAACAAGTAAAAGTTTCTTCTTCATCTCTGATTTTTTATTCGTAACGTGGAAAATAGAATTTTATTTTGATGAAATGATATTTTGAATCTGCATTCTCTTGTCAAGAAGGTCATCAATCTCCTTCATTGAAAGTTCTTTGTTTTTAAGCTGTCTGTCAATTGCTTCGAGAAGAGCCTCATGATTCTGCGCCGTGGGAAGTTCGTTATAGTCTTTTTCTTTTTCTTCGATTTCCTTTGTGATGTTGTTTGTCTTAACGATGTCAGCATCAGTGCCGAGACGGCCTCGCAGGTCGGCGATAATATCGTCGATAATATCGTTCGGCATCTGTTCGCCCATCATTCCCATAATGCGGAAATCAACTCTGTCCTTTATATTTTCAAAGTTGGAAATCAGCATTTTAAACATCGGGTTATTTGTATCGAGACCAGGCAGAATCTCCTCGCCCGGATGTTTTTCGGCATATATCTTGATGAGTCTGACAAGCTCACCGAATTTTTCCTTCATTTTGTCGTTTTCCATCATTCTTCGTAATAAATGTCAGAAGGTATTGTTACATCAGGCTCAGTCGTCGGTTGCTGTTCTTGTATTTCAGTCTCTTCCTCGATTGGATTTTCGTCCAACAATTCGTCCTGTTTTTTGCATGAATCAATTTCTGGAAGCTGTATTTTGTCGGCTGTGACAAAAGCCTTCGGATATTTTTCCTTCAAGATAAGGTGAAGTTTTTCGGCCTCTATTCTTGTGCGGAAATCTCCGACGCGGACTCTGTAATAAGGTTGTCCAAAGACGAGATACGCCGGAACAAGCGGAAATTCTTCCGAGAAGACCTTCATCACCTCATTCGCCTCGTCGGGTGCTTCATTGCCGCTGCTCATGAAAATCTGCACTCTGAAACCATCGATAGTGTTGTCGGCAGAGCATATTTCCTTCTGTTTATCAATGACAATATCTATTTTTGGATCTTTGAAAACCCTCACCCGTCCGACCTGTGCAACGATGTCGGTGCCGAAGGTGATGAGCAGTGCCGATATGAACAATATCTTCTTCAATTCAAATTTTTTCCAAAATTACGCATTTATTTTATAAGAGCCGAGATTTTTTACGTATTTTTGCGCGAAATAAGACGGCATGAACGAAAATCTGGATGCATACGGTTCGAAAATGAGCAAGCAGGAGAAGGAAATCGAAAAAGTTCTCCGTCCTGATGCCTTTTCTTGTTTTGCAGGTCAAAGGCAGGTCGTTGACAACCTGCGGGTTTTTGTCAAAGCGGCGGCACAACGCGGCGAAGCACTCGATCATGTCCTTTTTCACGGTCCTCCAGGCTTGGGGAAGACGACACTTTCCAACATCGTAGCTCACGAACTCGGCGTCAATATGAAGATGACGTCCGGACCGGTTTTAGACAAGCCCGGGAATCTCGCCGGACTTCTCACATCTCTTGAAAAAAACGATGTCTTGTTCATCGATGAGATACACCGTTTGAGTCCTGTCGTGGAAGAATATCTCTATTCTGCCATGGAAGATTTCAGGATTGATATAATGATAGAGTCGGGGCCTAATGCGAGAAGCGTGCAGATTGCGCTCAACCCGTTTACGCTCATCGGAGCCACGACTCGAAGCGGATTGTTGACGGCTCCGCTGCGTTCGCGTTTCGGCATAAACATGCGTTTGGAATATTACGACGCGAAAACATTGGCCGGCATCGTAAAACGCTCCGCATCAATTCTGAACGTCCCGATAGAGGACAATGCCGCATACGAAGTCGCACGCCGCAGCCGAGGTACACCGAGAATAGCAAACCTCCTTCTCCGCCGCGTGAGAGATTTCGCGCAGATTCAGGGTGACGGCACGATAACGCTTGAAATAGCCCAAGTCGGACTTCAGGCACTTAACGTTGACCAGCACGGCCTCGACGACATGGACAACCGCATCCTTTCGACCATTATCGACAAGTTTAAAGGAGGTCCGGTTGGTATTACCACTATAGCTACAGCTGTTGGCGAAGACGCCGGCACAATAGAGGAAGTCTATGAACCTTTCCTGATTCAGGAAGGTTATCTGATGAGGACACCGCGCGGTCGTGAAGCTACTGATTTGGCTTACAAACATCTTGGCCGCCTGTATTTTAAGGATAAAGGCACTCTGTTTGAATAAGAAATGCTTCATTCCCCCGACAACATTAGGTTTTATGATTACTTCTAACGAAATAATTCAAATAGCTTTGTCGTTGGGTTTCGATAGTTGCGGAATAGCCTCTGCCGAATGTCTGAACGATGAGGCAGAGCACGTCGAGAACTGGCTTTCATCGCATTTCAACGCCGAGATGGATTATCTCGAGAGGAACAGGGAAAAGAGATATGACCCGCGACTGCTTGTGCCGGAGACGAAATCAATTGTCTGTGTCGCATTGAATTATTTTCAGGAAAGAATTGCCGATGATTCCGAATGTAAAGAAAAATTGATGGGCAGAATTTCAAAATACGCATACGGCGAAGATTATCACAAAGTGTTGAAAGACAAACTATTTGTTTTGAAAAAAAAGATAGAGGAGAAGGTTGGGGAAATGAAGACCGCGCGCGTCTTCTGTGATTCGGCGCCGGTGTTGGAACGTGCGTGGGCTGTTCGTGCCGGACTTGGTTTCATCGGGAAGAACACGTCGCTCATCATACCGGGGAAAGGTTCGTTTTTCTTCATTGGAACATTATTTCTGCCTTTGACATTGGAACCGTCGGCATCAGTATTTACAAACCGTTGCGGAACATGCACGCGCTGTATCGAGGCCTGTCCGACCAAAGCCTTGTCGCCGTTTACAGTTGATGCACGCAAATGTATATCTTTCGTCACGATTGAAAGAAAATCTTTTTTAAAAAATGACGAAGATATTGATTTACACGGATGTGTGTTTGGCTGCGATAAATGTCAGGATGTGTGCCCGTATAACCTGAAATTCGCGATAGTCACGACGGAAAAGCATTTCAAGCCATTGGAAAAGATGCTCTCATTAACCAAAAACGATGTCGTATCAATGGACAAAGTTACTTTCGAGAAAGAATTTTCAGATTCACCATTGATGCGTGCCGGTTTTGAAAAATTTAAAGATAATGTGATGACTTGTTAGTCGAAAGTTGAAGTATGAAGAAATTGATTTTTGCAGCATTGCTTATGCTTATCGCGTTGGTTTCCAATGCGCAGGTTGAGAAAATTTTAGGTGAATGGCGAACTGTCGATGACAAGACCGGCGAGACGAAAGGCGTTGTGCTTTTCTATCAGGATGAGACGAACGGGTTGTATTACGGCAAGTTGACTCATGTCTATTATCAGGGACAGGAACTTTTCGACCCGCAGTATGTCGGATTGGTCGTCATAAAAGACATGAAAGACGATGACGGTGTGCTGAAAGGCGGCACGTTATTCGAGCCTGATTCGGGCAAGACGTATTACGGGAAAATCACGTACAATGCAAAAGATAACACCATCACTCTGCGCGGCTCCATTGACAAGATGGGCTGGCTCGGCAGGTCGCAGACGTGGATTAAGTGAGAACCGCCGCAATCTTTCTGATTGAGTTTAGTTTTTGAGAAAACGTCTTGTTCCGGCGAGCTGTGATTATATTATAGCGAGTCTGTATTGCTAACAACGGCTCGGCGTCTATGTCCAATGCCGCGCTGATAAGCAAAGCCATTTCGGTGTTTAACGGTCGTTTCCCGTTAAGCACCTCGTTTAATTGTGTATATGACACGCCGATTTGCATTGCCAATGCACGTTGCGAAATACCGCGATATTCTATCTCATCCTTGATAATTTCACCGGGGTGAGTTGGGATGAACGGCTCAAGTTTATTTGCTTCCATGGTGTTTGGATTGTTTCGGCGCGAAGATACAAAAGGATTTTTTAATATTCATAAAAAAGTGAACGTTTTGCAAAAAAAATTATGGCGAGTTTCCGACGCGATTTGTTCAAAAAAGATGGTGCATTAGTTGTGATATGAACCACAAAAATTAGACAAAAAAACTTTTGGGGTTTCATGTTATTTCTGATGGCTTTTGTTTTTATAATCCAATTCTTAGTATTCGTGTCATGGAGGACAAGTTAAATTCCATCCTTCTCGAAAACCATCTCTAAAATCAGGATCATTCAACACTGAGCAGGATTGCAAAAGCATGGAAAACATTGTAATTATTAAAAGTATTAAAAATCTTTTTTTCTCGTAGTTTTAGATTTTTGTGCTTCTCGGTGGCAATAAGAGAGTGTATCGCAACTTTCTGAGTTTTGATACACTCTCGCCTTTACATTTGTCGTACTGCGCCAGCCTATCCCTCGCAAGGTTACTCCACAGCAGAACCCTGCTTCGTTTCGGCAAACAGGAACAAAATTACAAACTTGTAACGGACGTGATGCAATATCAGGAAAATAAACACCCTGATTTTTGTCCATTACGACATTTATTTTGAGAATTTATACCATTCTTTTTCCATTTCTTCTGTCAGTTCAAGGCCTTTCCCTCCATACCATGTATCTGTTTTCCAATTGTATACCAAAGGAACACCTCCAGAGGTACCAGCAGAGTTTTCAGTGATAATTCCACAATAGACATAGCCTTCCGAATTTGCCCACATTCCATAACTAAACGAAACGGATGAGGCAGAGCCTGACATTGTTTCTAATGTCGCATAATCGCCACTATCTGGATTTAGAACTCTCAAATATGCGGTTGTTGGAGTACCGCAGCCAGAAGTTGTAGGATTGGACCATCGCAAGGTTATTTGATAACTTGACGCAGTGTGACTTGTATAGGTAACTGGGCAAGGGCTATAGACAGTAGGGGTATTATTATAGTATGCGTATGAACTATAACTGCTCTCTCCAGCATTATTAACCGCTTTCACCTTATAGTAATTACTACCATTCATTGGATTCTTATCATTATAACTGGTATACTCAGTTGTAGTAATCAGCGAATAGCTACCATTAGCAGATGAGCTTCTATAAACCTTGTATGATGTGGCATTTGAAACAGAGTTCCAACTGATTAAAACCCATGTTTCACCCACAACACTGTTATCGTGTGCTTCAACACCCGTTGGCGCATCTGGAACGCCTCCGCCATTGGAATAATAGCAGTAGGCATAGTCACTTTTTTCACTTTCACTCCCGCTTGAGTTTACAGCAGTCACTTTGTAATAGTTATTTGTGTTTGGTGAAAAATCATAATAATAAGTACTACTAGTTGATTCCAATATAGAATATGAACCGTTACTGCTTGAGGAGCGATAAACACGATATGAAGATGCATTGGAAACACTATTCCATGTCACATAAATCTTTGATCCGCTCACATCAGCAGAAACACCAGTCGGAGCAGAAATGGTTGAGGAACCTCCACCATTTCCGCCACCACCGTTTCCACCACCATTGTAGGAATAATGACAATGGACAAAACTACTCAAAGAACTACTTCCCTCCTCATTTACAGCTTTAACTTTGACATACCTATCCATGTCATTATCTATAGATCCCTCGATGAAACAAAATTCTCTATTTGTTCCATAGATATAATTGACCATCATTTCGTACGGTCCTGAACTGTTTTTTGAATAATACAATTCATAATAATCAGCATTTTTGACTTCATTCCATGAAAAAGAATAATAAGCTAAATAACCACCGCCACCATTTTCCTCTACACCTGTAAATGTAACTGATAAACCAGTTGGTACATCCGGTACTTTAGACTCTTCATTCTTTTTAGAACAAGCCACAATAATCAGCAAGAAAGATGTCAATATCGAACATGCTAACATCCAAATCTTTTTCTTCATTTGTTAATTTTTCGCCGGTTATATCCCATCGGCCCATCGGTTTTTTTGTAAATGATTTAAATTTTTTTCGTGCCGAAGATTCCGTTGTGATATGCACACAAAAAAAGCGTGGCACCTTTTCGCCTTCATTGGAACTTTTGAGGTCTTGGACTACCTTTGACATTCCCAATTACAACGAGTAAAGCCCACGCCTGTTGGCGGGAGCGCCGTTGCTTTACTCCGGGAATGTCCTGTTTGAAAGTGTCCAAGTTTCAAAAGTTCCAGTGCAAGCTACTTCGCTTTTCCTTATTCTATGATGTGCATACCGCTTGATGCGTCTATCTCATAGGCAAAATGTTTGGTTAATAATCAGTTTGTTATTTTTTTACTTCAGCAGTTTCACCTTCAGCGTCTCGATCATATCGACGGTCATCTTGTCGAGGTCGTACTTCGGGTTCCAGCCCCACTCGTTGCGGGCGCAGCTGTCGTCCATCTTGTTCGGCCATGAGTCGGCGATGGCCTGACGGATCGGGTCGAACTTGTACTCCATCTCGAAGTTCGGATAGTACTTCTTGATGGCGTTGTAGATAATCTCCGGGTCGAAGCTCATGCTTGTGACGTTGAATGAGTTGCGGTGGACGAGCTTTTTCGGGTCGGCCTCCATGATGTTGACCATCGCGTCGAGTGCGTCGGGCATGTACATCATGTCCATGAACGTTCCTTTCGCTATCGGGCAGATGAACTTCTCGCCCTTGACGGCCGAATAATAAATCTCGACGGCGTAATCCGTGGTGCCTCCGCCTGGAAGTGTCAGGTTGGAGATGAGTCCCGGGAATCTGACGGAACGCGTGTCAACGCCGAAACGCGTGAAGTAATAGTCGCTCAACAGCTCGCCTGTCACCTTCGTCACGCCGTAAATCGTGTTAGGACGCTGTATGGTGTCCTGAGGCGTGTTGTCACGAGGTGTCGAGGTGCCGAAAGCGCCGATTGATGACGGAGTGAACACGGCGCAGCCGAAGAGACGCGCCACTTCGAGGCAGTTCACCAGACTTCCTATGCCGACGTTCCAGCCGAGCATCGGGTTTTTCTCTGCCGTTGCGGAGAGGATCGCCGCGAGGTTGTAGATGGTGTCGATGTTATATCTCTTCACGACTTCAGCAATCTGCATTATCTGTGTCGAGTCGATTCTCTCAAAAGGCCCGTTCTCGACGATTTCACCTGTCAAAGGGCGAAGGTCGCTGGCGACCACGTTCTGGTTTCCGTAGATGCCGCGGAGCTTCTTTACCAATTCCGTTCCGATCTGACCGCCGGAACCAACGATTAATATCTTTTTCATATTGAAATGTGACCGCATTGCGGTTCTTTTAACTTTGCTCTTTTAACTTTTAACTATTTAATAACTCCTAATTCCTTGCCGATTTTCACGAATGCTGCGATACACTTGTCGAGATGTTCTTTCTCGTGTGCTGCCGAGATCTGGACGCGGATACGTGCCTGTCCTTTGGGGACGACCGGATAATAGAATCCTGTCACGAAGATGCCTTCTTCCTGCATCTTGGCGGCGAACTTCTGTGAGAGCGGCGCATCGTAGAGCATGACAGCGCAGATGGCTGACTCCGACGGCTTGCAGTCGAAGCCGGCTGCGAGCATCTGTTTGATGAAGTAGTCGGTGTTGGCGTGGAGCTTGTCCTGAAGCTCGTTGGTCTCTGTCATCATCTCGAACATACGGATGCCGGCTGCCACGAGGCCCGGCGCCATCGAGTTGGAGAAGAGGTACGGACGTGAGCGCTGACGGAGCATGTCGATGATTTCCTTTCTGCCTGTCGTGAAGCCGCCCATCGCGCCGCCGAATGCCTTGCCGAGTGTGCCGGTGAGTATCTCGACCTTGCCGCGGAGGTTGTAGCGCTCTGTCACGCCACGGCCTGTCTTGCCGACGACACCTGCGGAATGACTTTCGTCAACCATGACCATCGCGTCGTATTTCTGCGCGAGTTCGTAGATCTTGTCGAGAGGGCAGACGTTGCCGTCCATTGAGAACACGCCGTCGGTGACGATGAGGCGGAAGCGGCATTTCTGCGCGTCCTGAAGCTGCTTCTCGAGGTCGGCCATGTCGGCGTTGGCGTAGCGGAAACGCTGTGCCTTGCAGAGACGGACGCCGTCGATGATGGAGGCGTGGTTCAACGAGTCGGAAATGATGGCATCGTCTTGGCCGAGAAGAGGCTCGAACACGCCGCCGTTAGCGTCGAAGCATGCCGCATATAAAATGGTGTCTTCAGTACCAAAAAACTCGGAAATCTTAGCTTCCAACTTTTTGTGAAGATCCTGACATCCGCATATAAAACGGACGGAAGCCATTCCGAAACCGCGCATATCCATACCTTCTTTTGCGGCTTCAATAAGTTCCGGATTGTCGGCAAGACCGAGATAGTTGTTGGCACAGAAGTTAAGACATTTTTTACCTTTTACCATAATCTCAGCACCTTGGGCACTCTCGATAATGCGCTCATTCTTATACAGACCATCGGCTTCAATCTGAGTCAATTCCTGCTGCAAATACTTTTGGAAATTTGTGTACATAATATGTATATTTTAAAAATTTTCTTGGACACAAAAATACGAAATCCGTTGGGAAAATGTATCGGTTTTTCTTAATTTATTTTCTAACTCCGAACCAACGGGATTGTGTGTGATAATTAGGCAAAACCGCAGTTGGTACAAATTTTCGATTCAATACTAAATTTGTACCGAAAAACCAACAAAATTAGTTTTTTGTCATTGTACTGTTATTAATTGTTTCTCATTTACTCTTTTTAGGTTAACTACGATTTATAAAGCAGCGGCTATTTCCCTGATATTCAGGATGTGTTGTATCACTTTTTTGTTGTTTTTCGCGACTTGAAGATTATAGTCGGCTTGCATCTGAATCCAAAGCTGTGCATCAATCCCCAAAGCCGCTTCAAGATAAAGGGCGTAATCTGTTGAAATTGGTCTTTTGCCGTTCAAGATCTCATTCAAAACGGTATATGACACGCTGATTTGCTGTGCGAGCTGTTTCTGCGAAATGCCGCGATACTCGATTTCTTCTTTCAAAAGAGTCCCCGGATGCACTGGTTCAGAAGGCATCATATTATTTGCAATCATTTGTGATTCAACGTTTTCAATATTTATCATCGCTCTTTATTTATAATGGTTCGACAAATCCAAAATGTTACAAATCGTTACAATTTGATTCTCCATCAACGACTCAACCGTGAATTCCATCCGATACTTGTCATTGACTCTTATCGAAGAAATGCCAGTTTTATCACCACTCAAAACCTCGTAGTTTAGTGCCTTTATTTGATACAACGTCTCTATTCTCGGTGCTGCCGTCAAAGTTTTTATTCTCTGCTGGTATTTCTTGACAATATGAGGTTGGAAATGGTGCTTCTTATCCTCCGTTTTGCCCTTCTCATACAAATCTTTCAAATATTCCTTATCAAATGTAACTTTCACATTACAAAGATAATGAAAAATCTTACAAAATTCGACTTTTTGCGAATTTTTTATAAGAATTCTGTTAAATTCAGCAAATTCAAAACACAAAAATTTGAGTGGAAATTACACCTTGTCAAAAAGTTACCTTTATCAAGGCTTTACGATAAGATTTTTTGTTTTTTTTCATACCTTTGCAGAAAAATAAAAACCATGCAAAACATACCAATGGTTGACCTTGTCGGTCAATATAATAAAATCAAGCCGGAAGTCGATGCGGCGATTCAGCAGATTCTTTCGACAGCCGGCTTCATCGGCGGTCCTTTCGTGAAGAAATTTCAAGAGGATTTACAGGAATATCTCGGCATCAGAAACGTGATACCGTGCGCGAACGGAACAGACGCTCTTCAGGTTGCGATGATGAGTCTCGGCCTTCAACCCGGCGACGAAGTCATAACGACATCGTTCACATTCATCGCGACGGCGGAAGTGATAGCACTTCTTCACCTCACTCCGGTTCTCGTTGATGTTGACAAGGACACATATTGTATTGATCCTGAAGCCGTTGAGAGAGCCATCACGCCAAAAACGAAAGCCGTTGTTCCAGTTCACCTCTTCGGACAATGCGCCAACATGGATGCCATCCTCGACATTGCAAAACGTCATAATCTTTATGTCATTGAAGATGATGCACAGGCCATCGGAGCAGAATATACTTTTAAAGATGGAACGAAGAAGAAGTCGGGAACCATCGGAGACATCGGCTGTACATCATTTTTCCCATCAAAGAATTTGGGATGTTACGGAGACGGAGGCGCAATCTTCACGGATAATGACGAACTCGCCGAACAGATTCGCGTCATCGTCAATCATGGGATGAAGACGCGTTACTATCACGACTATGTCGGTGTCAATTCACGTCTCGACGCTATTCAGGCTGCCGTCCTCGGCATAAAACTCAAACATTTGGACGAATACTGCAAAGCTCGTCAGGACGTTGCGGCTTATTATGAGAAAGCCTTTTCCGTAACCGAAAAGATTATCACGCCTAAGACGGCTTCATTCACAACAAACGTTTTTCATCAGTATGTCGTTGTCCTCAACGGCGTTGACCGCGCCGGACTGATGGCTCATCTGCAGTCAAAAGGTGTCGCTTCGGCTATTTATTACCCTGTGCCGCTTCATCTTCAGAAGGCATATACCGATCCGCGCTACAAGAAAGGCGACTTCCCCGTATGTGAATATCTCTGCGAACACGTTGTCGCACTTCCTGTCCACACAGAGTTTACAGAAGAACAACTCAAGTATGTGGCAGACTCTGTTTTGGAATTTATAAACAAATAGGATATGAAGATTTTAGTAACTGGAGGAACCGGCTATATCGGCTCGCACACCGTCGTTGAGCTTATGCAGAACGGTTTTGATGTCGTCATTGTCGATGCCTTGTTCAATTCGCAGGCAAAAGCTGTCGATGCGATAGAAAAGATTGTCGGGCGCAGACCTGAGTTTGAATCTTTCGACTTGACTTGCAGAAAAAAAACAAGCGATTTCTTCGATCGTCATACCGACATTCAGGGTGTGATACATTTTGCAGCCCACAAGGCCGTCGGCGAATCGGTGAAAGAACCGCTAAAATATTATCGAAACAACGTTATTTCACTCATCAACATCATTGACGAGATGAGCAGACACAACGTTCAGAACCTCGTATTTTCATCGTCATGCACCGTCTATGGCCAGCCTGACCCCGAGTTTCTCCCGATACCTGAGCACGCGCCGATAAAAAAGGCTGAAAGTCCTTACGGCAACACGAAGCAGATTGCCGAAAGCATCATTGCCGATACCATAAAGGCTGAAGATAAGATTCGCGGCATCGCTTTGAGATACTTCAATCCTGTCGGAGCGCACGAAAGCGCAATGATAGGCGAACTTCCCAACGGCGTGCCGAACAACCTCATGCCTTACATAACGCAGACGGCATACGGCATTCGCCCGATACTGAAAGTCTTCGGCAACGACTACCCCACTCCCGACGGCACACCGATACGCGACTATATCCACATCATGGATCTCGCTAAAGCGCATGTGGCCGCTATAAGAAGAATGACAGATGGCAGGATGAAGAAGAACTTTGAGATTTTCAACATCGGAACAGGAACAGGCTATTCCGTCCTCGACGTCATAAATTCCTTTGAAAAAACATCAGGAGTGAAACTCAATTACGAGATTGCTCCACGACGCGAAGGCGATACTATAAAGGTCTGGGCTGACCCGTCGTTTTCTAACCGCGAACTCGGATGGAAAGCCGAACGTAACCTTGACGACATGACGCGTTCAGCATGGAAATGGGAACAAGCCTATCGCAAAGGAGAGACTTTATTTGAGTAACCTTTAAGGTTGATGAATAAAGACGAATCGGGCTGCAGGTTAACCTGCAGCCCGATTCGTCTTTATCTCTTTGTTTGAAAGATACTAATAGAACAGGAGGCTGTTGTCCTTAATCTCGGCAATCATCTTCAGATAATTATACACACCGTCGTTTCTGACGATATTATTGAAGAGGTTGCGTTTTTCACTGATGACGCTGCTATAGTCTTTCGCAGCAGGAGCCGCAGTGCATTTGGTAACCTTCACCACAAACATAGCGTTTGAACCTGCGATCGGCTGTGATGTCTCGCCTTCCTTCAATGCTGCAATAGCACCTATGAGTTTGTCTTCATTACCGAAATTGCTGAAAGAACGGCTGCTGAACGTCAGATCGTCAACGGTGACTTTCTCACCTTTGAGGTCACCAATCATCTTGTCGTAATCGTTACCGTATGTGAGAGCCTTCTCAACAAGCATTCTGCCTTTTACTTCCTTCTTTATTTGATAATCGTAACGTTCGGCGACGCGATCCACGCTCATGAAGCCTTCGGGGACGATGTCCGTCAAGATTGCCACAACGTACATACCTTCAAGGTCGATGATGTTCGACACGCTTCCGACTTTTGTTTTACTGTCAAAAGCCCATTTGACAACGCTGCGCGGGCTTGGAAGATTCTGGATACGGCTTGTTTTTGCGCTGAAGCTGTTGGACGTACGTTTCACAAGTCCCTGTGCTTCAGCAGCGGCATCAAAAGATTCCTGATTTTTGGAGGCTGTCACAAAAGCGTTGGCTTCTGAGAACACAGCCAATTCGGTTTTGCTGCTGGCGAAAGTCTCATGAGCGATGACGGCCACGCGGACTTTTGGATTACTATCGGTACGGTCTGTGATATTGATGACGTGGAATCCGAAAGGAGTCTCCACAACACCGAACTCACCAACTTTACCATTCTGTACGAACTCATTAAAAGCGGGAACCATTGTTCCGTCGGTGAACCAACCGAGGTCGCCTTTATTTTCTTTGGCACTCGGATCATCGGAGAACTTTTCGGCCAATGACAAAATGGTGCCTTTTTTGCTCTTGACAACATTGAGAAGACTGTCGGCGAGAGCTTTAGCTTCATCTTTCGTCCTCTTGGCCTCGCTGCGGAATGCGCCTTCGTAAGCGATGAGGATATGTTTGGCCTTGAGTGAATCAGAGCGGTCGGCGCGGGCGACAAGGCGTGCGATGCTGTAGAAGCCTTCATTGTCGTATGGTTCTGTAGTGAAGCCGACTTCTTGTTCGAACATATCAGCCTCGATAGCAGCGGGAAGTTCTTTTCTACCCATCCATGTGCTGTCGTATTTCTTATCGGAGTTGGCATTGACGAAGGTCGCGACATCGGCAGACGCGGCAAACTCATTTTTCAGTTGGGCGACATAATCTTTAGAAGCCTCGATGTCTTCCTCTGATGGCTTTATCTCAAAGGTGACATAGTCGATAGAACGTGTCTCAGCCGTCTTAAATCTGTTTTTGTTTTCTTTGAAGAACCTTGATTTGTCGGATGCCTCAACCACGACGGTAGAATCGGCTATGGTGTTATATCTGACGGCATAAACCTCAACGGAACGTTTCTCGTTCTTGTCGTTATACATGCTTTCAGCTAACTTCGACGGAAGATAGAACGAGTTTTTAACAAGGTTATTGTATTTGGTATTCAGTCTGTCTTCTCTGATAGCGTTCTCAAACTGAAGCCAGTTTTGACGGTTTTCAACCGGAAGGTCGAGGAAGTTCTGAAGATATTGCGCCACCATCTCCTTATTGTAATTGCCATCGGCATCAGAGAAGTTCTGCACAACGTAACGGTTGGGGTTATCACCAAGGAACTGGTCATAAAGTTCGTCAGCAGAAACAGCAAGTCCCAAGTCTTCCATTTCCTCATGCATAATCACTTCTCTAACAAGCTGTTCCAAAGTCTGATTGCGGACATTGAGGTTTTCATCTTGTCCGAGATTACCGCCGTTGCGTCTCTTTGTCTGCTCTATGTTATTTTCAGAAAGGGCGTTAAACTCCTGATAAGTAATCTTTTCGCCATTGACGACCGCGACTGTCGTTGTGTTGCGGCCACGTCCTGTGCTTTTGAACAAGTCGCCGAGGACAAACGCTAAAAGTGCAAGACCGACGATGATGATTAAAAGTCCGTAATGTTGTCTAATTTTTCCAATAGCTGCCATAATTTATTAGCTTTTAATTTATAAATTCACCTATAAAAAATTGAGTGCAAATTTAAGAAAAAAACTCCTACATTTCATAACAATAAAAAGTTTTTCCAAATTATGAATCTTCATGCCGTGTCTGTGCTCAATTTTCTTATTTTTGCAGGATAAAAAACTCAAGGTCAGGTAAATAAAAAAATATACGTAAATGTTAGTAATTTCTTACATCCGCGAACATAAGGAAGAAGTAATCGAACGTCTTAAAATCAAAAATTTCACTCGTTTTGAGCTTTTAGACGAGATTATAGCCCTTGACGACGAACGTCGGGCTGCACAAATGGAAAACGACAGCATCCTTGCCGAAGCCAACAACCTCGCCAAAAGCATCGGAGACCTTTATAAACAAGGTAAGACTGCCGAAGCTAACGAACTTAAAGCTCATAATGCCGAATTGAAGGAAAAGTCTAAAGTTCTCAGCGAGCGTCTTGAAGAACTCAAACAACAGATTTTGGCAAAAACAGTCGAGATTCCGAACACACCACGACTTGATGTTCCGCGCGGAAAAACGGCTGCCGACAATGTTGTTGACAGCACTGAAGGCGTTATGCCCGAACTTCCCACCGACGCACTTCCCCACTGGGATCTTCTGAAAAAATACCAACTCGCCGACTTTGAACTCGGAAACAAAGTCACCGGCGCAGGATTCCCGTTCTACAAAGGCAAAGGTGCCAGACTGCAGCGCGCCCTCATCAACTTCTTCCTCGACGAAGCCGTCAACGATGGATATTTTGAGATACAGCCGCCTATCCTCGTCAACGAGGAATCGGCTTTCGCAACAGGCCAACTACCAGATAAAGAGGCTCAGATGTACGCAGTCCCTCTCGACAAGATGTACATGATTCCGACTGCCGAAGTGCCTATCACCAATATGTTCCGCGACATGATTGTGCCGGAAAACGCACTACCAATCAAACGCGTGGCTTATTCAAACTGCTTCCGCAGAGAAGCCGGCTCGTGGGGTAAAAACGTCAGAGGACTAAACCGACTTCATCAGTTCGACAAAGTCGAAATAGTCGAGATAGCCAACCCTGACAACTCCTTCGAACGCCTCGCCGCCATGAAGGAACACGTCGCCAACCTTCTGCGCAAACTCGAACTGCCATTCCATATTCTTCACCTATGCGGCGGAGATATGAGCTGGACATCAGCCACAACATACGACTTCGAAGTGTGGTCGGCAGCACAAAAACTTTGGCTTGAAGTCAGTTCCGTCTCCACCTTCGAGACGTTCCAGGCCAACCGCCTCAAACTGCGTTTCAAAGACAAAGACGGAAACATCAAACTCGCGCACACACTCAACGGCAGCGCACTCGCACTCCCGAGAATCGTCGCAGCTCTGCTCGAAAACAACCAAACAGACAAAGGAATCATCATACCGAAAGCACTCCAAAAATACACAGGCTTTGAAATTATCGACTAAAATATTATCCGTAATCGCCGTTTTCGTCTGCCTTTCAGCATGTAAAGAACATTCAAACACAGACGTTATCGATGAGATGCAGGCACGACTTGAAAAAGCCGAAAAGGAAATTGACAAGACGAGACAGAATGTTTTCCTTCCACTCATCGACATGTACGCGCAACTTGATACTACAATAGCACGCGAACGGGATATTCACGAACAGATGGAACTCGTTCAGGCTTATCTTCAACAATTTGAAACAGAATATCCTAATTTCAAAAGAGAAGCCGAATTTACTAAAAATCAACTCGAAAACCTCAAAAGCGACATTCTTTCCAACGATATTGAAGAAGAAAAAGGCGCAGAATATATTGCTGAAGAAGAGAAACACGTCAAACAACTTGAAAATCAAATAGATTATTTCAACGATAGGCTTCAAAGACAATCACAAATCGTTAAAAAACTTCTTAAGAAATGAAGCCTCGACCGTTTCTTTTCGCACTCGCAACCTTGTTCCTCACAATTACGGCAAGTGCGCAGGACAATACGGAACGCTTAGCATACGAATTGTATTCAAAACAAGAATACAAGCAGGCATACGAATTGTACGACAAAGTTTTTCAGGAAAAACGGAACTCGTACTACTTCAATATGGCCGTAACGTGCCTTTTTCAGCTTCGCGACTACGAGACAGCCGAAAAAAAACTGCGAGACTACATTAAAAAATATCCAAAACAGGTCAAACAACAGATAGACTTAGGCTATGTATATCAGATGACCGGCGACTCCGATAAAGCTAAACGTCAATATGAAAAAGCAATAAAAAACATCCTTCCGACAAAAAACGACTTCTTAGAAGCCGGCAACGCCTTCAATGCACGACGTCTGTTCGACTACGCCATAACCGTCTTCGACAAAGGTGCAGCTAACGACAACATCAATTATGACTTCCTCATCGAAAAAGCAAGAACTTATCATTCAATGCTCGACATCGACAAATCCGTCGCCGCATACCTTGATTACCTTGAAACAAATCCTAATCAATACGAATTCGTCAAAAGTAGCATCCGCACACTGATGTATTACGACATCGATGGAACCATTAACGATAAAATTCGGCGCGAACTGCTCAAAAAAGCACAGAAAAATATTGATAATGAAATGTTTTCCGAACTAATCGTTTGGTATTCACTCCAACAACAGGATTATGACCTCGCTCTCGAATACGAAATCGCACTCGACGGACGCGGAAACGAAAGATTGGGCAACATCATTTACCTCGGCGACATCGCGGCAAGCAACATGATTTACGATGTCGCGATAAGGGCGTACAAATATGCCGCCGATAAATATCCCGACGGCGGGCGCCACAACGAAGCCGAAGTCAAAATGATTAAGGCCGTCTATGATGAGGGAAACAGAGAACGACGCGAAGACGATTTCTACATTGAGCTTTATAACAAGGTGGAAAAAACTGTAACCGAAATAGGTTTTTCGGAGCAAGTAATACCGATAATCGTCATCGAAGCGGATATTCTGGCCTACAAAATGAACCGCCACGATGAGGCCGTCAAATTACTTGATAATGCTCTACTTCTCAACATAAGAGAAAGCGTTAAAGCCGAAATCAAGCTGCAAAAAGCCGATATAATGCTGTTTATCAACGATGTCTGGGAAGCAACGCTGCTGTACAGCCAAGTTGAAAAATCGATGAACGACGCACCTGTCGCCCACGAAGCACGTTTCAGAAACGCACGCCTTCGCTACTTTATCGGCGAATTTGAATGGGCTCAAACATCGTTAGATATTTTAAAAGCCTCCACATCAAAACTGATAGCAAACGATGCTATGTCGTTGTCTCTCATTATAAAAGACAATATTTCAACCGACACGACGGCTCTCAGAATGCTCGCCAAAGCCGACTACGACATCTATAGAAAACATCTTGACGAAGCCGACATAACACTTGATTCTCTGATAGTTTCGCGACAAAACGAAAGCATTACACCTTACGCCCTGCTGCGAAAAGCACAAATCTTTGAATCAAGACAAGATTATCAAGAAGCCGACAGTATTTACAACGTCATCTTTAATGATTTTCCAGAAAGTTTCATCGCCGACGAAGCCCTGGTTCAAGATGCAAACATTCTTCGCAAACATTTGAATGACAATGAAAAAGCTGCTCAATGCTACCTCACTATTATTGACAAATATACGGCAAGCGTTTATCTCGCCGAAGCAAAAAGAAATTACAGAATCATCACGAAATCATCAGTAAATCAATAACTTTTCACTATCTTTGCACACCTTGAATGAAATATGGATACAGTACGACCAAAAAAATTTCTCGGACAACATTTTCTGACAGATCTTGACATCGCAAAACGTATCGTGAACGCGTTGTCACAAGATTTAAACGCCGTTGTTGAAGTCGGTGCCGGAATGGGCGTGCTGACCCAGTTCCTCATTCCCGAAAGAGCTGAAAAATTATTCGTGGTCGAGATTGATGATGAATCAATTGAATATCTTGAACGACACTTCCCCACTCTCGGCAACCAACTCGTTCATAGCGATTTTCTGAAAACAAATCTTTCAAATTTTGATAAAAACAACGTCGGCGTCATTGGAAATTTTCCGTATAACATAAGTAGCCAGATTTTTTTCCATATTCTCGAATATCGCGACAGCATAACAGAAGTCGTGGGAATGCTGCAGAAAGAAGTTGCGGAACGCCTTTGCGCTAAACCCGGAAGCAAAACATACGGAATCTTGAGCGTTCTGCTTCAAGCTTGGTATGACCTCGAATATCTTTTCACCGTAAATGAAACGGTTTTTTGTCCGCCACCAAAGGTAAAATCGGCAGTAATAAGACTTAAACGAAACAATATCAAGGAATTAGGCTGCGACGAAATTCTTTTTAAACAAGTCGTGAAAATGGCGTTCAACCAAAGGAGAAAGACGTTGAGAAACTCCATCAGGCCACTTTTGACACCTGAAATCATAGGAAATGACGTTTTTAACAAACGCCCGGAACAACTTTCCGTCTCCGAATTTGTGGCTTTGACGAATCTTTTAACACCAATAAATTGATTATCAATTATTTATTATTTTTAAAAATATGATTACATTAGACAATCAAAAGGAACTTTGTAAGAGGATTGATGCCTTGAGGAGGTATCTTTGACATTGACGGCAAACTAATAGAAATCAATGAATTAGAAGAAAAGACGAAGGCTGACGGCTTTTGGAATGATGCCAAAAACGGCAAAAACGTGATGCGTCAGCTACGTGATGTGAAAAGCTGGGTGACGGCTTATGATGCCATCGTGTCGGCAAATGACGACCTCGGCGTTCTCTTCGACTTTGCAAAAGATGGTGAAGCTACAGAAGAAGAAGTTGACAAACAATATGATTCCGTTATCAAACTCGTTGAAGAACTCGAGTTCCGGAATATGCTTCACGAAGAGGCCGACAGTATGAGCTGTGTCCTCAAAATCAACTCCGGAGCTGGCGGTACCGAATCACAGGATTGGGCCGAGATGCTGATGAGAATGTACATGCGTTATGCCGAAGATCACGGATATAAAGTCAGAATCAGCAATATACTTGATGGCGATGATGCCGGCATAAAAAGCGTCACAATGGAGATTGACGGCGACTATGCTTATGGTTATCTAAAGAGTGAGAACGGCGTTCACCGCCTCGTCCGCGTCTCTCCGTTCAACGCGCAAGGCAAAAGAATGACGTCTTTTAGTTCCGTCTTCGTCACTCCGCTCATTGATGAAACAATCGAAATCACCATTGACCCGTCGAAACTGAGCTGGGATACGTTCAGGTCTGGCGGAGCCGGCGGACAAAACGTCAACAAAGTCGAATCTGGTGTACGCCTCCGTTACCAGTACAAAGACCCTTATACCGGCGTTGAAGAGGAAATCCTCATTGAAAATACTGAAACACGCGACCAACCGAAAAACAAAGAGAACGCACTCCGACTTCTCAAATCACAGTTATACGACAAAGAACTTCAGCATCGTATGGAAGAACGAAACAAGATTGAAGCCGGAAAAAAGAAAATCGAATGGGGATCGCAGATTCGCAGCTACGTCATGGACGACCGCAGAGTGAAAGACCATCGCACCAATTACCAGACGAGTAACGTGCAAGGCGTTATGGACGGTAAAATTGACGAGTTCATCAAGGCTTATCTGATGGAGTTCGGACAGAAATAAGAGTACTGTGTTGTACTCGTAAAAGTAGCCCTGCCTTTGTTCAAATCCACCCGAAAGGAGAAATTTTATGGCAAAACAGCTTCTTAGAAGCTGTTTTGATTTCTTACAATGATAATTATATTGTATGTCATTTCGATGCGATTTGCATATCTTTCCGGCATCTTTTCCTCGTTTCACTCCTCGAATAGTCCACTATTCTTCGTCGCAAAACAAGAAAAATCTGCTCGAAAATATAATGCAAATCCCTATCGAACAAATCAAAACAGCTTCTTAATCCTCTTGAAAAAGAGTTCCTGATCCGTCGGTTCAAGACGAGCCGGCGGACAACCAAAGAGTTCTGTGCGATAAACAACATCACAGAACCGACCTTGAAGCGTTGGGTCAAATAGTATGAGGAAGGCGGTCTGGAAGGTCGACGCCTATACCAAATGCTTTCAACCAAAGTGTCCAAATTATTAGAATTTCCAATTGTCGCAGTGTGTTTTGAAAGGAACAGACAAATATCTTGAATACAGTTAATTCTATAAAAATCACATTCAAAACGCGAAAGCCAATCACACACATCATTTGTTGAAGGATCGCTATATATTGAGAAAACAAGAATCATAGGTTTTATAATTTTTTAACATGCAAACATCCATTTAAGATTTTCGTGTCCTGAATTTGGCACCATATTTCCATGTTTGGAAGATTTATAGATTCACGTCTTTCGTCAAGTTTTTCGTATTGATAGATAGGAACTGAGTCCATAACCAATTGACCATAAAAAAGACTGCCATACAGTCTGAAATACACTTTGTCGTACAGTTCCGCATAATCAAATAAATGGAAATTACCAACAATGACTTGATCATATAGCCAATCAAAAAAATGTTGATAATCATCAATGCCGAGATTTAAAGACTCTTTTTTTATCAAGGATGGCAAAACATTATTCCAAGCATCTATACTATAACGAGGATAGTTTTGGGTATCAATTAATTTTTTTGCATCATTAAAGGAGCATATTGAATCAAAATAAGCATTGCCGTTTTGATCCAACTGCATCATGTATTCTTCAAGTAAAATTTCTGATTCGTTGACTAATGTATCATGTATAAATCCACAAAATAAGCTGTCACTTTTAATATCAAATCCGCACAAAGCCATCTGACGAGCTGAAGCAATCGCATTGACAGTATCATTCATCGAAAGATAAGCATCACATAGCAATTTCAAATCCTTGGCGAATGGATAATGTCCTGAGCCTATTTGAAGTATAGAAGCAACTTTTGTAAAATCATTTTGAAGATATGCTTTATAAGCTGCACATAGGTTTTTGTAATAATAAAAGTAATCAAAATAATATGGACTAATCGCTATAGAATCTAATCCAAAAGATTTAGCATAGTCTTTTATAGGTTCTAAACCGACTGACTGTCTTCTATAATCAATCTCTTTGATATTCCCAATAGGATAGAATCCAATACTTTCCTTTGAAAAACCAGCAAGTTGTGTCCCGTATATTTGCGGGCGTCTGTCATTCATTCTGACGCGATCTTCCATTAAAGCGAGATGCCGTTTGTCTGCATTATTCTCTTTTGCTGCCGCTCTATATGACTTTATAAATTTGGCTATAAACTGTTTATCAGAATGCTGGGCAATAAGCCATGCTTGTTCAGAGGCAGATCTTCCGACAAGTCTCCATGTTGGAAAACCATATTTTTGAATCAGACATTTTAATTTCATCGTATTGACAGAATCAATAATGGACATCTTTTTATCTCTTTCTTCCGACCATGCTTCACGTCTAATCGAAATATCATTTTTTGCCATTACCGAAAGAGAGTCAATATATGGTCTGTATTTTCCCCTTTCCTGCTCTCTTTGAACGATAATGGAATCTATAGTATTCCAATAATATCTACTTTTCAAACAGAAACCTATTATTATACTATCGGTCAAATTATAACGTTCAAAACAATTATGTTGCACTATTTCAAAGAGCAATTTTTTACACAAAATGGAATCCTTTACCTTTTCTGCTGACACATAATATGTAAGCAAATCCTCAAAATCCATATAAATATCTTCAATAGTGTGCAATTTGGCAAAATATTGATTCGCTGATATATAATCCTTTGCAAGGAAGGAAGACATCGCCCTGTCTTTGTAAAGAGCAGCATCATTTTGCGCATAAGTAAAGTTCGCAAAAAAGAGAAATAATATAAGGATGTTTTTTTTCATCAATGTAAGAATCTGTTTTGAAATGAATCAAAAATTTTGCTATAAAGTGATATAAATAATTGATTATCAGTAGGTTAATTGAAATATTTTTCGTAACTTTATGAGTACCAATCAATTAAAGTTATGTACGAATATTCAACCAACCTCACTGACAATCAGTGGCAAGTTATAAAAAAATCATTAACGCGCAAGAAAGAACCAGAAAACATTCGCTCCGTGACATTATGAACGCTATCCTTTACATCAACAAGATAGGCTGCCAATGGCGGTAGCTGTACACGAGGCCAACCTTCACGACAGCAGGGGCGCTCCGAAAGTAATTGAGAGGCTTGAACACAAGTTTCCCCGCCTTGTCAAGATACTTGCAGATGAAGGCTACATGGGGACACTCGGAGACTGGGTTGCAAAGAAATTCGGATGGACAGTGGAAGTTGTTCTCCGTCCTGATGAATGTCCTACCAAGTTTCCTATACTTCCCAAACGGTGGATAGTGGAGCGCTCGTTTGCCTGGTTAGAGAACTTCAGGCACCTGACCATCGACTATGAGTATCTGGCGGACACGGCCGAGGCTATGGTCCAGCTGGCTTTCGCCCAGATTATGCTTAACAAATTCTTCCAATGATTTCAAAACAGATTCTAAATAAAGTGTATCTCATGTCTAATAATTGTTATTTAGATATTCTCTGAATGTTTTATTTAGATTTTTTCTTTTGATGCTGAGATATTTTTCAATGGCATCATATTCATCATCATTATTTGAAATGCTGAAAAGCATTTCAAATACCATTTCGATGCCACCTTTTTTATAAACCATTTCGCATATTACCATCTGTATCATGTATGTATAGTTTTCAGTAAAATCAGCATAACCAGACAAAGAGGCTGACAAGTCAATCTGCTGATTCTCGTTCAACCAGTCTTTCAGCCTGAGCAACAAGACATCTTTCGTCTCGTTTGAATGACCGCCAAAATAAGAGCAGACTCCTTCCTCAAATTCACTTGATTCCCTTTCAGGATGTTTTTGATATATAAGGAAATGTAGAAGTTCGTGTGCTGATGACTCCCCTCCGCATGTGTAAAAAGCAATATTGCATTCGTTGAAACAGCGTCCTCCCGAATAAACTCTTGAACAACCGATGAAGTCATACGGGCTGACATCAACACCTATCGAACGCCAAAAATCTGTTCTCGTCTCAAACAGATAATATTCAAATTGTTTTGGATTATCTAATCCGAGTGCTTTGACAAAACTGTCGGCAGCGACGAATGTCGATTCTGCCGAATCATTGTCGAAATTGTAACCAACAGGATAAAGGAACGTGAGCCATCCTATTTGATATTTTTGCAGGGTCGGCTTTATCAACGATAATTTTGTAAAGAATTTATAGTCTGAGTCGGAATGCTTTACCACAGGTAGTGTAAAGACACCTCTCATTTTGATAGAATCGTTGCTTTGGTCATAAAACATTGTCCGTAACTCGAAAAGTGTATCGTTACGTTTCTCAATGCCGATTAATAGTTCTTTACCAGATATGTAGTCATACGGAACAAGTTGAAGACTCTGCAAGATCCAGTCTGGATTTTTGTATTTGCATCTTTCCGACCTTTCCCAAAACAAAGGGCCCTTTGGCTCCCACAGCGAATCTTCCTGCAGTTTACACCAATCATAAAAGACGCAAAACTTATAATTTTCCCACAAATCCAGAATATTTTGGAAATCGGCAGACGTCGTGTCAAGCCAAAATGAATCACGCAACTTCATGTCGGTATGAAACTGCTCTGTCTGCGCAACAGCACTGACAAACGACATAAAAAAGGCGATGATGACGACTGATTTTTTCATAATAAAACAGGGATTGTCGTTTAATGTTTTTGTTTTGAGCGAAGCAGCGACTGGTCCCATCCGTTTTCTGCGTTCGACTCATCAAAGTTACGTTTTTATATCTCATTCCGGTCGTTTTGGCCGGATTTTTCGTCTATTTTCTACGGCAGGGGCAGAGTTTTTTTGCAATTCCCCCAATTTTCGTTTTTTTACTGTGGTTGGGGGAATTTTGTTTCCCGACATCAAAGATACAAAATTCTAACGAATTATTAATCAATTTATTAGAAAAGTTTTCAACATTTTCCGACAGTCCCTAACTTATTTTCAATATTCATTTCAATTCCATTTTGTAGAGGCTTCTGCAGCCGCCCATTTGTTTGCGCGAATCGATGAAGATGTAATACACAAAGTTGTTGTAAATCTGAATGTTTGTTGGAAAATAATGGTCTGAAAGCTTGATTTCGTGATGGATTGTACCGTCTTTTAAGTTTATTTCCTTCAGTGTTACGATGCCATCGGTTGAAAACTGGGCGTAGCATTTGCCAATTGCTTTATCAACAATAATGTTGTTGTCCCATGGATTGTTAATCTTGATGTTTTTAAAATATGTTGTTCGGTGAAACGTCATATCACTTTCGGAAACAAAGGTTCCATCTTCGTTAAACCTCATAAGTTTATCATTTTCAAAATCAAATATATAAATGGTATCGTTGATAAACTCTATCGGGCAATAGATAGGGGTAAATGTGAAGTAAGCAGAATTATAAAAATGTTTCAAAATAGTGTTGTTATAAATTTCTTTCTCATTTATTGAGGCATTTGGTAAAACATCATTATCTTGTTCAAGAAATAACAAATCGTTCCCAAACCGCACATTGTCAGGGTTGACGAACATTGGGTTTTCAGCCATTACACGGTCTATTATCGCATCTCTTCTAACATCAATCCAAAAGAATTTTGCAGCCTCACAAGCCGAGCCGATCAAGTCGGCAAGTAAACCGAACTCTTTTGTACGGCGATGTACCTTGTAGTAAAAAATCTCCTGATACAATAAACCATATTTCTGCGTTATCAAAATGCTGTCGGTCACAACTTTAACGGGTAATAGCACCTGGCTAAATGTCTTGTAGTCGTTACCATATATAAAATTTAACTTTTCACCATCGTAAAAGGTCTGATAGACAGAGTCTGCACTATACAAGTGTATATTTCCAAAGGCATCTTCATAAAAATTTTCAAAATCGTCATCTATCTTTATTTTCGACAGTGTGTCTTGCTCGTGACTCAGAAGAATCAAAGTATGCTCGGAAATATTGTCAACAATCAGATATAACCCATCGTTTGTCACTTTGTAGTTCGACACCCAGATGTCTTTGTTGCTATATGCAAGATGAGGGGCGTTTTCAACGACGACGGCTTCGGGCAATATGTGTGGCTTCTTTTCCAAAACAACAAGCATGGAATAAATACCGTCTTTTACTGCAAATGATGATAAAGTGTCTATTTTTACAGCTTTTCTCTCAAATCCGATGTGTGAAAAAAAGACAGTGTCGTTGCTATACGCGTGAAATTCAGTCTTGCCATCTCTATTTGTAATCCCGATTAAAGTATTATTGTTATCGTATATTGCAACGTCCTTCAAAAACATGCCCTTGTTATTAGTCACAATAGCGTTGACAAATATGCTGTTGTCGGCCTGCGGATATGCAAACGATTCAATAATGATTGTTACAAATACAAGTATGAGATTTCTTTTCATAATACATTGAATTACAATCAGGTGTGCCAAGAATGGATTAGATCTCACTTTTGACACACCTTAATCTCTATCAAACACCCATAGGTGCTGTCCAGCAAGTTTTATGTCCTTCATAATTTGATGGAGTGCATGTAAAGTCTGAAGTCCAATTGCCTTCACACCACGGAAAACCTTTTAGATCCGCCCATGTTGGGTCTTGGATGGTATCTTGCGCACAAGTCTGTTTTGTAAGGCATATAGTAGAAAAATGATCTCTTCCGCCCACAACTTCATTTAATTTTGCCACTACTTGCTTGTTAAGTTCAAGTTTTTTATTTAACTTTTTAAATAATTTACAATCAACAATTATCTTATCCCAAATCGTAAATATTTGATTGTCAGTCCTTGAGCGAGCCACATTTGTTCGTAGAACGTGCGTATGTTTTTCACTTCCAAATCGTCCGGAGTGGAATATAAATCGTCTGTTGAGTAGAAGGTTTGGTAGTTTCCCTCTCTTACGACTTCTTTAGTGTATTCGTAAAGCAGTTCGCTGTCGGTTTTGAGATTGACGACACCGTCTTCCTTGAGGAAATGGCGGTAGCGTTCCAAAAACATCGGCCCCGTGAGGCGTTTGCGTTCACGCGATTTCTGAGGTTGCGGGTCGGGGAATGTTATCCAAATCTCTGAGACTTCATCTTTATCGAAGAAATTGTCTATCAACTCAATACGCGTTCTAATGAAGGCGACGTTGGGCATTTTGCCGTCGCGGGCCGTGGTGAGTCCGCGCCAGATTCTCGCTCCTTTGATGTCAACGCCGATGAAGTTCATCTCCGGATGCGCCTTAGCAAGTCCGACGGTGTATTCGCCTTTGCCGCAGCCGAGTTCCAAAACAATAGGGTTGTCGTTCTTGAAAAATTCGTTCCAACGGCCTTTATATGGGAAGCCTTCGGCGGTGACACGCTCGTACGAATATTGGAAAAGGTTGTCGAATGTGAGGTTTTCGGCGAATCTCTGCAATTTGTTTTTACTGCTCACGATAAAGATTTTTATTTTTGGAACAAAAGCCAGGCCGTCTCGTCATATTCAGCCCTGATAGCTTCAAGCCTGGGCAGCGCTTCTTCCTTTGTAGGATGTCCTTCGTATGTCACACGCCATGTGTTCCTTTTCTCGCTGAACATTATGACGGAAGTGCTGAAACCTTTGCTGATCATTGATTCTCTGATGGAAGCCGCTTTCGCCTCTGTCGCACACGAGGCTCCGATTATGAAATAGTGGTTTTCGATATGAGGCACAACCTCTTCGATGACTTCTGCGGAATCGACTTCCGGTGTCGCTTCAATTTCGTTGTTTTCTTCAGAAATATTGTTTTCAGTCTCTTGCCCGCAGACAGTTTCGACCTTTAACTCAACGACTTCTTCTGAATTTTCTTCTGAATTTTCTGAAACAACGGGCGTTTGTATCGTCTCCGTATCTTTCGTCATCACTTGGCAGATGTATTCGTTTGGTGACGAATAGAAAAAAGGAATCGCACTTGCCAAATTGGGCGAAGTACGATCTGTGTGCCACGCTAAAATAAAGAGTATCAATGCTGTTGCAGCCGTTGCCATTATCGACCTAACCCAACTGAAGTCGTGTCTTCTCGTCACTGCGTCTTCTTCGGCGATGGTGATTTTGAACGGTGCTATCACGATTGGTTCTTTTTCTGAAGACTTTTTCTCTTCTTTTTGTTCCTCGCGCTTGTCGTAATGCAGCCGTAATATTGGTTGTGCGGTGAAAGATTTGAGCCCGAAAGCTTCGTCTAACAACTCGTTTGTGTCTTCGGCTTTGAAGATGATTTGTCCGTTGACGCTTGAAAGGATGCCGAGGCCTTTCATTTCGACTTTGTCGCCGGCTTCGACTCTTGCGAGGGTCTGCATTGCGAAGTCGTGGATTTCTTTAGATGCCGCCTCAAGGCTGATGTTTTTCGTCTCGGCGTATTGTCTTGCGAAGGCGTCATCATCTGCGGTAATGTTGGAGTTGAAGACGATTTCTCTATGCGGAGGCGTGAAGCGGTTTGTTATATAGTTGAGCGAAGCAGATTGTGTCTGCGTGATAAAAGCTCCGAATTCGGGCACGACAACGCATTCATTTTTACGAAGAGATTCTATCAAGCAGTTGATAATCATGATATTAACTTTGTTTATTGCAGGTTTTACAATGATTGGC
This sequence comes from Bacteroidales bacterium, assembly GCA_024400195.1. GTDB lineage: Bacteria > Bacteroidota > Bacteroidia > Bacteroidales > F082 > Limimorpha. The sequence continues at coordinate 11,449 of JAKSNC010000016.1, read as the reverse complement.
AAAGTTAAGTATTTTTTTGCAACGGAAAGAAAAAAAACGGAATTTATAGAATCTACCCTAACTTCTTCTTTGCCGTCAGACATCTTTCTTTTTCTCTGAAGTCTTTCAAAATCATTATTTCGCCGAATCCGTATCCTGATGCAAGACTCTTCATCTCCGCCCCGAACCGTTCATTGATTTCCAAATAAATGATACCATTTTCATTCAGATGTCTTTCAGCCGTTTCGAAGATGGCGCGGTAAAAAATAAAAGGCTCGCAGTCATGGACGAAAAGTGCTTCCGAAGGCTCGAAATCTTTCACGTTTTTGTGCATCTGCGACTGTTCGCTTTCGCAGATGTACGGCGGATTGCTTACTATGATGTCGAACTGTTCGTCTTCGCCCAAATGAAGGTTCAGAATGTCGTCGCAGCGGAAATCGACCTTTGCGTCGCTGTATTCGGCATTCCGTCTCGCTATCGACAACGCTCCCTCCGATATGTCGATAGCCGTGACTGCCGCTTCCGGTATTCTCTTAGCCAATGTGACGGCTATGCACCCCGAGCCTGTACCGAGGTCTAAAATTTTCTCGCCTCCAACTGAATTGTCGATGATTTTTTCTACGATTTCCGCCGTTTCCGGACGTGGAATCAGCACGTTTTCATCGACAATGAACTTCAGACCGCAAAACTCCGTCTCTCCAAGTAAATATTGAATTGGTTTTCCTGTAAGAAGCTCTTTTACAGATGAATTTATCTGCAAAAGTTCCGATTCGTTGAGCCTGAGTCTGTCGTTTAAGGCGATGTCGATGCGACTCATCCCAAAATATTTTTCAAGAAGTAACTCTATGATACACAATGCTTCTCTGCCATCGTACAACCGCGATAACAGAGAAGCATAGTACTTGCGCACGTCTCGTGCCGAATTGGAAGAAACTCTCATTCCAGACTCTTCAACTGTGCTTCGAGAACGACAATCTTGGCTTCTGCGTCGGCTTTCTTCTTGCGTTCTTTCTCGACAATGGCAGCGGGTGCGCCGTTCACGAACTTATCATTCGAGAGTTTCGCCTCGACGCCCTTCAGGAAGTTTCTGGCGTAGTTGAGTTCGTCTTCGAGTTTCTTCCTCTCAGCCGTCTTATCGACTTTTTCACTCATCGGGATGAAGAATTCCGTCGTCCTGACAAGGAATCCGAAAGCGTTCTTCGGACTCTCGTTGACGTAACTTATCTCCGACACGTTGCACAGTTTCTTGATTACGTCGTCGAATTCGCGGCTGACGGAACCGTCTTTATCAACTACGACAAGCGTTACAGCCTCTTTGTTAGATATGTTCTTCTCGGCGCGCGTCTTGCGTATGCTGTTGATGACGTCCTGCGTGAAGGCAAAGCTGTCAAGGATATGTCTGTCAACGTTTTTAGCTTTATTTTGCTGTGCTATTATGATGTCGTCGCCGTCTTTTCTTTCATTGATGAAATGCCATATTTCCTCAGTGATGAACGGCATAAACGGATGCAGAAGCTTCATCAGGTTCTCGAAGAACGTTATCGTGGCATCGAAGGTCGCTTTGTCGGTGCTTTGTCCCATTGGTGTCTTGACCATCTCGAGATACCAGCTGCAGAAGTCGTCCCAGATGAGTTTGTAGATGCTCATCAAGGCATCGGAAAGTCTGTATTTGTCGATGTTGTCGTTTGTTTCTGTGAGGACTTGGTTGAAACGCTCGTCGAACCATTTGACTGCTGCTTTTGCGGCATTGGGTTGCGGCTGTTTGTCATCAACATTCCAACCCTTGACGAGTCGGAGTGCGTTCCAAATCTTGTTGCAGAAGTTGCGTCCCTGTTCGCATAATGCGTCGTCAAACGGGAGGTCGTTTCCGGCAGGAGCCGTGAGCAGCATGCCCATTCTGACACCGTCGGCACCGTATTTCTCGATGAGCTCTATCGGGTCGGGAGAGTTGCCGAGCGACTTCGACATCTTCCTGCCGAGTTTATCTCTCACAATACCGGTGAAATAGACATTGCGGAACGGCATCTGGCCTTTGTATTCTTCGCCGGCCATTATCATTCTCGCCACCCAGAAGAAAATGATGTCGGGTGCCGTAATAAGGTCGTTCGTCGGGTAATAATATTTGAATTCCGCGTTATCCGGTTCGAGGATTCCGTTAAACAACGACATCGGCCACAGCCATGAGCTGAACCATGTGTCAAGGCAATCGCTGTCTTGCCTTAAATCGTTGATTGTCAGATTGTCGTTTTTTGTTTTCTCCTTGGCGAGACGAAGTGCTTCTTCAGTATTTTCGGCAACGACGAAGCCGCCTTCGGGCAGATAATACGCCGGAATCTGATGTCCCCACCACAACTGCCTGCTGATGCACCAGTCTTTGATGTTTTCAAGCCAATGGCGATAAAGGTTGACATACTTCGGAGGGAAGAACTTGATTTCGCCTTTTTCTACGGGCTCGAGGGCTATCTTGGCAAGATGTTCCATCTTTAGGAACCACTGCATCGACAATTTCGGCTCGATTGGCACATTGGTGCGTTCAGAATATCCGACCTTGTTGTTGTAGTCTTCGACCTTTTCGAGAAGATTAGCCGCCTGTAAATCAATTATAATCTGTTTGCGGACATCTTCACGCGTCATTCCGACATACATTCCGGCCGCTTCGCTGATTGTCGCATCATCATTGAAAATGTTGATACTCTGAAGATTGTGCTTCTCGCCGAGCATATAGTCGTTCACATCGTGTGCCGGCGTCACTTTGAGGCAGCCCGTTCCGAACTCAATATCAACGTATTCGTCTTCTATAACAGGAACAACTCTTCCTACGAGAGGTACCACGACTTTCTTACCGCGAAGCCACTGGTTTTTCTTGTCGTTAGGATTGATGCACATGGCGGTGTCGCCCATGATTGTTTCGGGTCTGGTCGTGGCAACAACAGCATAACGACGACCTTGAGAATCAGTGTGAATCACTTCGTTCTCGTCTCCGTTTGCTCCTTTCAGGTCGTCATCATAAACATAATACCTTAAATAATAGAGTTTGCTGTGCTCTTCTTTGAAGACGACTTCTTCGTCGGAAAGTGCTGTCAAAGCTTTCGGGTCCCAGTTAACCATGCGGACGCCTCTGTAAATCAGACCTTTATTGTATAAATCGCAGAAAACGCGAATCACACTTTTGCTTCTGATTTCGTCCATCGTGAACGAAGTGCGTTCCCAATCGCACGAGCATCCGAGTTTGCGCAACTGCTTGAGGATGATTCCGCCGTGCTCGTGCGTCCAGTCCCAAGCGTGTTTGAGGAACTCATCACGGCTCAGGTCGGTTTTCTTTATGCCCTGTTGCGCGAGTTTGTTCACTACTTTGGCTTCTGTTGCTATTGACGCGTGGTCGGTGCCGGGAACCCAACACGCATTCTTGCCCTGCATTCTCGCGCGGCGTATCAGGATGTCCTGAATGGTGTTGTTCATCATGTGGCCCATGTGAAGCACGCCGGTAACATTCGGAGGCGGAATGACTATGGTGTAGGGCTCGCGTTCGTCGGGAGTGGAGTGGAAATATTTTTTCTCCATCCAATGCTCATACCACTTTCCTTCAATTTCAGAAGGATTATATCTGCTACTTATTTCCATACTGATACTAAGTTAAAAAACTTGCAAATATAAGCAAAATCTTTGGAGAAAATTTTTGTAAATCGTGGAATTTATAGAAGTTACTAAATCTGAGACCTAAGCACTATCGTTTTTTATTTGCGGAATGGATTTTTCGCACAGAGGCAACGATAAAAATCACTACCTTTGTAAGATGTTTTCAGTAAAAACTGAAAGCATCATTCTGAAAACATAATCAAAATCAATAAACAAAAAAAGCACGTTATGGATCTTATTAAAGAAATTATCAGGAATGCGCAGGAGCACAAACAGCGCATCGTCCTTCCGGAAGGCGACGAACCAAGAACACTTCAGGCCGCCGACCGCATCATTGCCGACGGTATCGCCGACGTCGTCCTCATCGGTAATGTGGCCGAGATAAAGAAGATGACAGCCGAGTTCGGCCTTAAGAATATTGATAAGGCAACTCTCGTGGATCCTAAAAACAATCCCGACCGCGACAAATATGCGGCTCTTCTTTACGAACTGCGCAAAGCAAAGGGAATGACCATGGAGCAGGCTACGGCTCTCGCCGAAAACTTTATGTACCTCGGTATTTTGATGGTCAAGAACGGAGAAGGTGACGGCCTCGTCAGCGGTGCCAGAAGCACTACGGGCGATATGCTACGTCCGGCTCTCCAGATCATAAAGACTATCCCCGGCGTTTCATGCGTCTCCGGAGCATTCATCATGTTCCTCCAGGACGGCTGCAAATATGGTACCGACGGCAAAATGGTCTTCGCCGACTGCGCCGTGACACCCGTCCCGACAGCCGAACAACTCGCCGAAATAGCTATATGCACCGCCGACACCGCTAAAAACATTGCGAAAATCGACCCGGCAGTGGCAATCCTCAGCTTCTCGACAAAAGGTTCTGCCAAACATGAAGTCGTTGACAAAGTTATCACGGCTACCAACATCGCACGCGAACGTCGTCCCGACCTTCTTCTCGACGGTGAACTTCAGGCTGATGCCGCCATCGTTCCATCAGTTGGCTCGTCAAAAGCTCCGGGTAGCAACGTCGCCGGAAAGGCCAACACACTTGTATTCCCCAGCCTCGAAGTCGGCAATATAGCATACAAACTCGTGCAGCGTCTCGGTGGTGCCGAAGCAGTCGGCCCCGTCCTTCAAGGTCTTGCAAAACCGTGCAACGACTTGAGTCGCGGATGCTCCATCGACGACATCTACAAACTCGTCGCCATAACAGCTAATCAGGCAATAGCACAGAAGTCAAACAAATAAAAATTCGAAAAAATGAAAATATTGGTTCTTAACAGCGGCAGTTCGTCGATAAAATACCAACTTATAGACATTAATGAAAATAGTCACTCGTTGATAGCAAAGGGATTGTTGGAACGCATCGGTCTCGAAATGGGCGAGTTTACCCACAAATGGAACGGCCAGAAGCATTATGAGCAGCTTCCCATTCCTGATCATACTGTCGGCGTTGATATAGTTCTTAAGGCTTTGGTAAATCCGGAATACGGCGTCATCAAGTCACTTGATGAGATTGAAGCCGTCGGTCACCGCCTCGTTCATGGTGGCGAGACATTCAACAAGAGCGTCAGAATCAGCGACGAGGTTATTAGGGAGATGGAGAAACTCTGTGACCTCGCGCCTCTTCACAACCCCGGCTGTCTCAAAGGCGTCGCTGCAATAACTGAGCTTCTTCCGAATGTGAAACAGGCTGGTGTGTTCGATACGGCCTTCCATTCGACGATGAAGCCAGAAGCCTTCCTTTATCCTGTTCCTTTCGAATACTATGAGAAATACCGCGTCCGTCGCTACGGATTCCACGGAACATCACACAGATTCGTTTCGGAAAACGCCGCCAAATACGTCGGTAAAGACTGCAAAGACCTTAAAATCATAAGCTGCCACCTCGGAAGCGGTGCATCAATAGCCGCCATCCAAAATGGTAAGTCGGTCGATACCTCGATGGGCTTCACACCTGTCGAAGGTTTGATGATGGGCAGCCGTACCGGTGACCTCGACCTCGGCGCCTTCATGTATATCGCCGAAAAAGAAGGCTTCTCGATGAAGGAAATGAATACCTTAATTAATAAGAAGTCGGGACTTGTCGGCATCACCGGAGGAAAACAGGACATGCGCGATGTCAGGGCCGGACGCGATGCCGGAGACGAACGCTGCACATACGCCTTCAATATGTTCGCCCACAGAGTGAAGAAATATATAGGCGCATACGCCGCAGTGATGAATGGCTGCGACCTGCTCATAATGACGGGCGGTATAGGCGAAAATGCGTGGTTTATGAGAGAACCGATCCTTTCCAATATGGAGTTCCTCGGAATAAAGATAGACAAGAAACTGAACGAAGAAACACAAGGCGTCGCCGGTATCATATCGACACCGGATTCCAAAGTCACAGTAGTTGTCTTCCCGACAGATGAGGAATATATGATTGCGAAAGATACATTCGACCTCGTGACAAAGTAAGTTGTCACGTATAAAAACGTATTGTATGTAAAGGCCTTTTTTGAAAAAACATGTTTTTGATAATTTTTTTTTGAGTTATTAAAAAAAATGTACTACCTTTGCAATATGTTCGTGTAAAAGCATGAAGGAAACTTTATTTATTAATCAATAAATTTAACCATGAAAAAAGTAGCATTACTTTCATTGAGCCTTATGTTAGGCATTGCCGGTTTTGCACAGAGACCGCGACCGACAAGAAACGCTAGTGCTTTCAAACAGAGCGTAACAACTCAGGTGAAAGCCGCCGTCACAGGTGATGAGGAAGCTCCTATGAGTTTCACTCCTACCAATTACATTCCAAGAGTCGCCACCAGCAACCGCTTTGGTGAAGATTACACTTGGGAAGAGTTCTACACAATGACAACCTATTACGACCTTCAGTCGAACTCGGCTATTGGCAACCGTCTCACCGTTTGGGATGATGGAACAGCAGCCATTGTCGAGACATGGGATCACAACAACGCTACATGGGCAAAACGTGGTGCCGGTTACAACTACTACGATGGCGAGTCATTTGGTGAAGAACCGTCAGAACGCGTTGAAGACATGAAGTCAGGTTGGCCGTCAATAACCAAATGCGGTGCTGGTGAAATCCTCGTTTCTCACGCTACCGGTACCAACATCTACAAGAGAGATGTTGCCGGCCAGGGCGAATGGAGACTTATCAAAAACCTTCCTGAGATTACATGGCCTCGCGTCATCACATCAGGTGCAAACGGACAGTATGTCCACATCATTGGTGCTGACCAAGATTCGCAGAACACCCTCCTCAACTACGTTTACTACTATCGTTCCACCGACTACGGTGAGACATGGAGCGACGCAGTTGTTCCGGTTGACCAGAACTACTACAACTATTGCATTGGCGCTGATGACTACATCATGGCTGCCAACGGCGATAACGTTGCCATCATGTTCGGTGCTATCACTACCGATATATTCTACCTCATTTCCCACGATAACGGTGAAAACTGGGAGAAAGTCACAATCTGCCAGATGCCTAACGCCAACATGGATGGTTCAGGCAAAATGTTTGACTGGAGCTGGAATACGAATTACAACAGTAATACCGACTCAACATGGTGGGAGGACAATTCACACAGTATCGCCATTGCTAACGACGGTACCGTCCATGTCGCTTTCGGTATGATGAGATGGGCTCCGTCTGCAGAGACAGCAGGTTCATACTCATACTGGCCAATGACCTTCGACATCGTTTATTGGAACTCCAACTACCAGAACCCTGTTGACGGAACCAACAGAATTCCTAAGTTCGGTGAATGGGAAAAGGATAACGATCCCGAATGGTTCGGTAACATTTATTACAACCAGAATGGTCGTAATGGTGTGAGCAGCACGTTGAATGAAGACCGTGTATATTACCTTGCTGAAGAAGACGGTCATGAAAACCTCCACATCTTCGGTACTTATTGGTATTCCCCAGCACCTGGTGACACTGTTTCCTACGGTGAATATTGGGACAACAAACCGGGTCCATATCGTTCACTCGGTATCTATACCATGCCTGCTCTCGTCCTTGCTGACAACGGCGATGTCTATATCGGCTACAACGGCTTGTCCAAGCAACGTCTCGGACCTGGCTCAGCTGGTCAGTTCTACCTCTATGACGCTGCTGTTACTTACAAGAAAGACGGTGTTTGGTACGATGAGGAAATCAACTTCACGGGTACATTCGAACACGAACTTGATGAGACTTACTACATGATGTCATATCCTAACGCAGTTAAGGGTTTCGGTTATTGGTCATACAACGCCGATGACTACATCGACCTCTATCTTGACTATGATCCAGACGCAGCTGAAGGTCAGGCTAACGTTACTGATAACTACCTCGTAGTTGTTAAGTACTGCCTCAGTGGTGAAGATGTCGCCGAAGTTGATCCTCTCAACGAAGTTTCATCAATCTATCCTAACCCTGCTAACGCAAGTGCCGGTATCAACGTCAACTCAGCTATGAATACCGACGCTGTCATCAGCTTCCACAACATCGCAGGTCAGCTTGTTAAGACCGTTTCACAGAACCTGACAGTTGGTGTCAACACCATCAACATCAGCGACCTCACCAGCGGAGTCTATTTCTGCACAGTGAAGGCCAACGGTTACAGCAAGACCGTTAAACTTGTCGTGAAATAACAAATCACTATAAGTCACAAAAAAAGCCGGATTTTAAAATCCGGCTTTTTTTATTGAACTTATCTATATTATCAACTGATTGGGGATACGATGTTCAAGAAACATTACATAATAAATCCTTAACGACTGCTTACTCAAGCAGTCTGTAATTTATATTGAGGGCCTTTGAATAGGATTTGTAACAAGACAAACAAAGTCTTCGCGTTCTTTTTCGCGAGGTACTTCATCGTTTTCTTTAGATTCCAACCCGTTGCGGCCAACATTGCGTTGATTGAAGCTGATTCTCTGCCACTCAGGAAGTTGTCCTGCATGTGATAATCTTTCTTCAGATGACCAAAAACCGGTTCAAAGCCCGCCCTGCGCCTGAACGGATACCGTTTCTTCTTCCTGTCATACGCTGTGTCGGATTTATTTGGTTTGCCCGGTGTGATCACCCTGACTCCCACGACCGCCTTCACACCGCGTCCGCCACGGTCATAGGCCGGGGGCTCCGGCAGTTTCCGATTCCCGGATGCCGTCTGCGGCTTGTGGATGCTGTACACCTTGTCCTTACTGTGAGGTGTCTGGGACAGCACCCTGTTGTAGACGGATATTTCTTCTTCGTACGTCTTGCGCAGCTCCTTCGTCATCACCCTTTCCAGTTCCCGCATCTGGCGGCCGGCGATTGTACGAAGATTCCTCATCGCCGCGACTGCTTTCCTGTGACGCTTCGGATGTTCGCTGTTGTACGTCGTACGGAGCAGTTCCCTGCTGATCTTCGTATAGGTCTGTCTCTGAGAGAGATTCTCCGTATGAACTATCCTACTGCAGCCGTCTATCACCTTCTTGCACAACCTGACATCTGTCGGAAACGTCGTGTTGTTGCCCTGCACAATAGTGTCCGACACCACCAACGATTCCTCAGCCATCTTCCCGAACAGCCAGACAGCCGGTATTGGAGTAGAGGACGCAAACGCCTTCTCGAAATAGCGCCAGTCTATCCTATCAGCAAGCAGTGTCAGTTCGTGGTTCATATCAATGAAGTCTTTAAGAATCGTCCTGAACAGTTCGCCCTCATTATAATTCGGTGTTTTTCCTATCATTTTCTGCCAAGTTTCTTGATGTAAAGTCAGAAAATCTTGCAGACAAGAACATCGTAATTATCTTATTGATTAATAATCCGTTAAATGCTTTTTAAGGAGCGACTAATTAATAAAAAAGGTCTCGCGGTGTTGAGAATCAACACCGCGAGACCTTTTTTGCTGTACACCCTCAGGGATTCGAACCCTGGACCCACTGATTAAGAGTCAGTTGCTCTACCAACTGAGCTAAGGATGCGTTTTGCGACTGCAAAATTACAAAAAATTTGAATAGATGACACCTTTTGTGAAAAAAAATTCGCTTGAGAAGATTCAACAATTCACGTCCTCGCCCTGCTCCGCGTTCTCGCGGTTGCCTTCGATGATGATTTGGATTTTATCCTGATTGAATCAAATAGCATCGTCTTTCGATTTCTTTTCACCTTTTAGGGCTTCCTTTTCGTCGCTTTCCAAACGGCGTTCAACCTTTTTCACATCCTCCGCCAGAGGAAGATTTTCCGGCACGATTCCCCTTTCTATCAGCATTTTCCTAACAGCAAGATTGTTGTCAACATTATCTTCGTCTTATTTCACTTCAATTCTTTCCAATGTTTTAAATGCTGGAAAGAATTTTATCAAATTCATCGCCTTTCAGGTAGGCTTTCTTTACTTTATTCAAAGCAATTTCCTTCAGTAATCCCATTTCAAGCAACGGCAAAATATCCGCTTTGGCTGTGGTCGGCGTAATGAGGAACTTGACTTGCAAATCTTTTACAACTATCATCTCATGAGGGTTATCCTCAAACATTTTAACGATTTCCGCTTGACGCATATTAAGGTTCGGGATTTGTAGATATTTGTGTGCGGCTTGCTGTTCTTGCTGTTTACGTTTTATGTAATCCTGCAAACCTTTGAAGGCCAATTCTATGACCCTCAAATTATAAGCAATGAAATAGCCAATGTCGTTTTGGTCGGTTTCAGCATAGAGAAACGATTTTTCATACGAAGGTTTCGCCGCGTAGATGATCCGTGAGATGGAGAGGTACTCGATGAGCCAGTAACCCTGTTTGAGCATATACCAATAGAAGAGCGCCCGGGCTGTACGTCCGTTTCCATCCACAAACGGATGCATATAAGCCACCATAAAGTGAATGATGATGCCTTTGATGATGGGATGGATATAGGTTTCCGCATCGTTTTCATTAAAGAATTGACAGAGTTCGGATATAAAAGCCGGAATTTCGGTAAATGTAGGCGGAGTATGCGCCACTTCGCCGGTAATCTGATTTTGCACCACCACCTCATCGTTCTGTCTGAAGCAGCCCACGTCGTCAGGATTATCCAACGTGCCGATGGTCATCAGCCGATGGATTTCTAACAGAAGTTCTTCCGAAAGGGGTTGGTGTTCGTTTTCCACAATGAAGCGGATGGTTTGATAATTGTTGAAAATCATCCGTTGCGACTTGTCTTTGGGTGACAGCTTCTTACGGAGCATTTCCTTGGCCACTTTGCGGGTGGTAACGGCGCCTTCCATCTGGCTGGAAGAGATGGCCTCCTCGATGAGTGAACTGATGAGATACCTTTCCTTGTTGGCTTCTGACCCTACTGAATCATCCATCCAAGCCCCTCCAAAATCCATATCAAACTGATGGCATTGACGTTGCATCTGATTGGTCAATGAGAAATGGATTCCGTACCTTTTCCAAAGAGGCACTGGCACACGCCTTTTCACTCTCTCGGCCATCATCAACGCCCACAGTTCTTTTTCAGAGTCGATGCCAGATACTTGTTTGTACTTCGCCTTATCCCAGTAGATATATTGGTCGTTGAGCCTACTGACGGATGACGCCAATTCGCCATCCTGCTGCAACTTCAGCATTGCTTTCGCAAGATTATTCCAAGAGATTAAGGGTGCTTTTTCCATATCTAAAATTTTGGCAAAGGTAGCAAATTCTTTCCAATCTTTAAAATATTGGAAAGAAATTTGTTTAAAAAACACCTCTTGAACAACTCCGCCACACATTCGCTTTCGGTCATTTTGGCGGGGAAATTCATTGTTCTTGTTCTATTATTGTTTGATAGAGTCTGAATAATTCAGCAACAATTTGAGATTCATTGTCAGA
>JAKSNC010000015.1 GCA_024400195.1 Bacteroidales bacterium | reverse complement strand
GAAAGCATGTCGGTTCCTTGTTTGGACGAGGGTTCGAATCCCTCCAGCTCCACAAAAAACGTATTGCAATTTACCTCTAAAGGTATTTTTTGGTTTAACTCATTATACATTATGAACAACGAACGCATCGTTTTTGCAGATTACATTCGTGTAATTGCTTGTTTTATAGTCATGTTAACACATTCCGCATGGTACTTCTATGCTGCTGATATATCAGGGCTGGCTAGCAACACTTCCTTGCTCGCAAATGAAACAAACCGATTTTGGGTAGCTTTTTACGACGGCTTTTTAGGGAGAGCGTCACTGACGACGTTCATTGTCATATCGGCATTCCTACTTGTTCCGATGCGCCATGACACAACCATGCTGCAATTCTACAAACGCAGATTTCTGCATATCGTCCCGCCAACGCTGATATTTATGCTGCTCTACTGTCTTCTGCCGTTGTTATGGAATGGAATGACTTTAGAACAGTCTGTTGCAGATTTACGGGGATTGCCGTGGAACTTTCCATCAAAAGCGGGACATTTGTGGTATATGTATCCCCTTATCAGCCTGTATATCATCATTCCCATAATATCTCCATGGTTAGAAAAGGCGACAAAATGTGAAGAACTGACTTTCATCGCTCTGTTCTTTGTGACGACATTCCTGCCATTCATACACAGGTTTGTTTGTTCTGAAGTGTGGGGCGAAAGCTATTGGAACCCGTTTCACATGCTTTGGTATTGCTCTGGATTTATTGGATATTTTGTCTCCACACACTATATCAAGACACATTTAAAATGGAACATTAAACGACGTTTTTGGATAGGCTTGTTGTGCTTCCTCGTCGGAGCTACATTTACAGGATGGTCGTTCTGGTGGAAAGGCACACCAGGTCAAATCATTGAAACACCTGTGTTAGAATGGGCTTGGGAGTTTTGTACTCCGAATATATTCATCCAAACGATGGGTATTCTCTTGTTGGCAACATGTATAAGGCAAACTAAATCACCAAAACTTCTGATTTCCCTATCCAAATATTCCTTCGGGATGTACCTGATGCACATGTTTGTCCTTCCTCCAATAGCCTCTTTACTGATTGCAGGAAACGTTGTCCATCCTATCATTCCCGTATGGGCAGTTATACCAGTAATTGCAATGATGACGTTCTGTTGTTGCGCCTTTATCACATGGTTTTTATCGCATATTCGCGGAAGCAAATGGATTATCGGAGTATAAACACCCATTATCTTAGTTCGTCTGTACAATAAAAAACTCTAAATTGTATATCACAAATTAGTAAAAACTTTTACTATATTTGCAACGCGAAATTCACCACTGTTAAATCATATCAAAACCCTGTATAATGGAAATTTTTGAAAGAATAAAGAAAGATGCCGGCGGTCCCATCGGACAGTACCGGGATCAGGCCGAAGGTTATTTTGTGTTCCCGCGTCTTGAGGGCGAACTCGGTCCGAGAATGTATTTCAACGGTGTCGAAGTACTCTGCTGGAGTCTTAACAACTACCTCGGCCTCGCCAACCACCCCGAGGTGCGCAAAATCGATGCTGAAGCCGCGGCACGCTGGGGACTCGCCTACCCTATGGGCGCGCGTATGATGACCGGCCACACCCGTCTTCACGAAAAATTGGAACACGAACTCGCCGATTTCGAGAAGAAAGAGGCGGCCTACGAATTTAACTTCGGCTATCAGGGCATCGTATCGACAATCGACGCACTCACGACACGTCACGACGTCATCGTCTTCGACAGCGAAGCACACGCCTGCCTGCTTGACGGCAAACGCCTAAGCATGGCACAGTCGTTCCACTACAAACACAACGACATCGTCAGCTGCGAGAAGGCCCTCCAGAAAGCCACCAAGATAGTCGAAGAGACCGGCGGCGGCATCCTCCTCATTACGGAAGGCGTCTATGGAATGACCGGCGCACTCGGCAACCTCGACGAGATCGTCCAACTCAAGAAGAAATACCAGTTCCGCATACTCATCGACGACGCCCACGGTTTCGGCGTGATGGGCCCTACCGGACGCGGAACATCGGAACATTTCGGCGTGATGGACGAGATAGACCTCTACATCGGAGCCTACGCAAAGTCGATGGCCGTCATCGGAGGCTTCGTAGCCGGACCGAAATATGTCATTGATTATCTGAAATATAACATGCGTTCACAGATGTACGCAAAGGCTCTTCCGATGGCTATCGTCGAAGGATGCCTCAAACGCCTCGAAATCATCCGCAGTGCCGAAGGTGACGAACTCCGCAAGAAACTGTGGACGGTGACACGCGCCCTGCAGAACGGATTCCGCGAACTCGGATTTAACATCGGCAAGGCCGAAGCCTGCGTCACGCCTATATTCCTTCCGGGCAACGAAAACCAGGCGACACATATCGCGGTCGATCTCCGCTCCAACTACAAGATTTTCTGCTCCATCGTGTGCTACCCCGTCATACCAAAGGGAATGATTATCTTCAGAATAATCCCGACGGCGGCGCATACTATGGACGACGTCAACTACACACTCAAGGCTTTCGCCGACGTCAAACGTAAACTCGAAAACGGAGAATACGACAGCAACACCATGCCCGATATGGCAATTTTATAAGATGTCGTTTTTCAATAATATAAGATCACAGATGTCGTTTTTTGCAGGTAAGGTGATGATAATAACGGGAGCCAGCTCGGGCATCGGGCTGGCTTGCGTCAGATATTTTGCAGGACTCGGAGCCAATGTTGTGATGGCGGCACGCTCTATCGACAAGATGGAGGAAATTCGCGAGTCTCTTCCCGAGAAAGACAATGTGTTGTGCGTCAAGACAGATGTCTCAAACGAAGACGAATGCCGCAATCTAATCGAAAAGACAGTTGATCGTTTCGGCGGCATTGACATCCTCGTTAACAATGCGGGACTCTCTATGCGGGCGATGTTCAAAGACCTCGACCTGAGCGTCATTCACAAACTGATGGACACCAACTTCTGGGGCACCGTGAACTGCACAAAATACGCGCTTCCCTACCTTCTCGAACGCAAAGGCTCCGTCGTCGGAATCATTTCGACGGCAGGCTACATCGGACTGCCTGCAAGGACCGGTTACTGCGCTTCGAAATTCGCTATTCGCGGCTTCTTAGACACCATCCGCATCGAACATCTGTACGACGGACTTCACGTCCTCGTCTTCGCACCGGGCTTCACCGCCTCAAACATCAGAAACACCGCACTTACGGCTGACGGCTCGCCACAAGGGGTTACACCGAGAAAGGAAGAAAGGATGATGACCGCGGAGAAAGTGGCAAGAAAACTTGCACGCGGACTGAGACGGAGAACAAACCAGATGGTGCTCACACCGATGGGGAAAGCCTCTCAGATAGTCAATTTCTTCTTCCCGAGACTCGTCAACCGCGTCGATTACGACATGATGGCCGCCGAACCGAACAGCCCTCTCAAACCCTATCAAGAAAAACACAACAACATATAACTTCTATATGCTCATCATCAAGAAAATACCGGTCGCAATCAACTTTCTGAACTGCAAGATAAAAAAGCATTTCTCCGATGTGCTGCAGTCGCACGACATCAACCTCACACCCGAACAATACCTTGTGATGGACATTTTATGGGACGAGGAATCGCTTTCACAACAGACCATCGCCGACATTCTTCAAAAAGACAAAAACTCCGTCACTAAATTCATTGACTCCCTTGAAAAGAAAGGGCTTGTATATCGTTCCATCGACAAAAACGACAGACGCATCAACAACATCATCGTCTCCGAAGAAGGCCGCAGACTCAAGCAGAAAACCACCGATGTGGCAGTGAACACCATGGAGTCGATACTCGACGGCATCAGTGAGGACGAACTCGCGACCTGCATCACCGTGATGGAAAAAATCAAGAAAAATATAGACTAAGGCTGTAAGCGGTCGAAGGTCGAAGGTCTAAAGTCGAAAGTCGAAAGTCTAAGGTCTAAAAACATTACGAATTACGCATTTCGCATTACGAATTAAACATTACGCATTCGTCCCTTACCCCACAATTTCGTCCCTGACTTTCTCCGCGAGGCGCGAAGTGCCGAAGCGGAGATAACGGCTGTTGAGCCATTCGTCGCCGAGTATGTCCTTAACGAGATAGAAATACGCCAATGCGTCGTCAACGGTTGACAATCCGCCGGCAGGCTTAAAACCGACCTTTTTACCTGTCGCCTCAAAATATTCCTTTATCGTGTCTATCATTATCACGGCGGCAAGAGGGGTGGCGGCAACGGCGACCTTCCCCGTTGATGTCTTGATGAAGTCGGCACCGGCAAGAATCGCAATCTCGCTCGCCTTTCTTATGTTTTCAACTGTCTTGAGTTCTCCCGTTTCAAGAATAACTTTCAGAAGGACGTCTTTTCCGCAGATGTCGCGAATCGACTTAATCTCATTATAGACTTCATCGTAACGGCCTGCAAGGAACGTACCGCGCGAAATGACCATATCAACTTCGTCGGCACCTTCGCTAACGCAATATTCCACTTCCTTTTTCTTCAAGTCGAAAGGCATTTGTCCGGAAGGGAATGCACATGCGACCGTTGCGACATGAATACCGCTTCCCGCAAGTTTCGCCTTCGCCTGTCGTATGAAAGGACTGTAAATGCAGATTGACGGCAAACTCAGAAAAGGCTCCGTCTTCGAAAACGCGATTGCCTTTTCGCAAAATCCGTCTATCTTTTCGGCATTATCAAACGCCTCCAACGTGGTGAAGTCTATGCTTTGAAAAATCTTTTTCAGAGCTTCGCGGCGGACGTTGCTCATCTTCTGCCTTGATGTTATTTCGCCTATCCTTTTCAGAAGAAATTCTTCCGTATAATCGTATTTTGAAAATTCCATTTTTATGATTTTTGACAATTGTCCGCAAAGATAGTGTTTTTCCTCAAAATATTGATTTCATTTGGTTTGTCACCTTATTAAAAATCACTATTTTTGCACAAAATTTCGGAACAGAATGGAAATATTGGTGCTTACGAAGAAAAAGACTAACAGGCTTTTTTATGCTCTCGACCTCATCCTTCACGGTCAACTCGGTCTTGATGTGCGCATGACGACCGATGTGGAGGACTTTTATTCCTTCGACGGCCCCAAATTTTGCTATGGCGACAAAAAAGTCGGTGACGCACCGTTTCAAAAATGCGTCAGCATCCTTTTCGAGCACACCATCACCACGCAGGACATCAGGATTTGCGACGACGGCGAGCTGAAGGCCTTCTTCCCCATATACTCCGCCGAGTCGCTGTTCTCATTCGACATATTCGCCGCGACATTCTACCTCGTGAGCCGTTATGAGGAATATCTTCCGTGCCGCCGCGACAAACACGACCGCTTCCTCGCGGAAAACAGCATCCTTCACAAGATGGACATGATGAGAAAACCTCTCGTGAACATCTGGAGCATCAGACTTGGCGAAAAACTAAAGTCGCTTTTCCCTTCCATCGAACTGAAAAACAAACGATTCACCTTCATCCCGACATACGATGTCGATGCAGCTTGGTCATACAAACACAAAGGTTTTTACAGAACGACGGGTGCCTTCCTGCGCGATATTCTGCATCGCGATTTCGATGAAGTCAAGGCGAGATGGAAAGTGCTGACAAACAGACTTCCAGACCCATTCGACACCTTCGACCATCAGCTTAAGCTGCAAAAAGACTTCAAATTCAAGGCAAAATACTTCATCCTCTGCGGAGAATATGCGCTCAACGACAAAAACATCTCCATCAAAAACAACGCGTTCCGCACATTGATTAAAAGACTCGGCGATTACGCGCTCGTCGGAATACATCCGTCGTACTCGTCGTATCTTGACAAGACGAAAGTCGGAAACGAGATTTTCAATCTATCGAAGGTGCTGAACAGAGAGATAACGATAAGCCGCCAGCATTTCCTCAGGATGAATCTGCCTAAGACATATCAGATTCTTGCCGATTTGGACATAAAATCGGATTATTCCATGGGTTACGCCGAACAGCCCGGCTTTCGTGCCGGAACAGCCGACCCGTTCAACTTCTTCGACCTTGAAAACGACGCGCCTACAAAACTCATTGTCAACCCGTTTGTCGTGATGGACGGTACGCTCAGAGACTATCTCAACCTCGACACCGACGGTTCGCTCAAAATCACGAAATCACTTATCGACGAAGTACGCGCCGTCAACGGCACCTTCGTCCTCCTCTGGCACAACGAGACACTGAGCAATCAGAAACGTTGGACAGGCTGGAAAAAACTTCATGGTGATATACTCGAATATGCTTTCTCAAAATGATAAGGTTTCTGAAACATATCGACATCGACAAAACCCGCTGGGACGAGTGCGTCAAGAAATCCGCCAACGGCAATGTCTATGCGCTCTCGCATTATTTAGACATCGTTCATCCGCAATGGGAAGCCCTCGTCAGTGATGATTACGAAGCCGTTATGCCGCTACCGTCGAAACGCAAATTCCGTATATCATATCTCTTCACGCCGTTCTTCGTCCAACAACTCGGAATCTTCTCATCAAAAGAATTGAACATCAATGATATAAACAGATTCATCGAAAACATCCCGGACAAATTCAAAGCCATATCGCTGCGCCTGAACGAAGGAAATCTCTTCGATGGACTGAAAAACACTGTAAATCACCGCAATATCATTTTACCTCTGAGTGATGATGCCTCGACGTTGCGCGAAAACTATCACAACAACCTGAAACGCAACATCAAACAGGCCGAAAACAATAATGTTGAATTGATTTACGACATTGATACTGAAGTTATTATCAATCTTTTCAGAGAAAACCGGGGAAAAAGCGTTACACATTGGGGCGATGCCGAATATGCCGTCGTTAAACGTCTGCCGTTTGCCTTCGTCATCGGTGCAAAAGTCGGCGAAAACGTTGAGGCGGGCGCGTGTTTTTTAGAGTTCGGCAACCGAATAACCTTTATTTTCTCGGGATGCAGTGAGGTCGGAAAAAACATGCACCTTCTTGCCCTGATTCTCGATGCCGTTGTGGAGAAATACGCCGGAACGGGTAAGATTTTGGATTTTGAAGGAAGTGATGACGACAATCTCGCAAGATTCTACTTGGGATTTGGAGGACGCGCCGTCTTATATCCGGAATTGAAGGCGAATAGAGGAAGATTTATTACCAAAATATTGATAAACAAGAAGTTAAATACAAAATAATCATTATGGAGAATACAAATCGTGAAAAATTCGGGTCGAAAATAGGAGTTGTTGCGGCGGCTGCCGGTTCTGCGGTGGGATTAGGCAACATATACCGTTTCCCAATTGTCGCCGGCAACAACGGTGGCGGTGCATTTCTGCTAATATATCTGCTGATATTGTTACTTCTCGGCGTATCGTTGATTGTTGCCGAGTTCATCATCGGCCGCAGGGCTGCGAAGAACGCCGTCGGTTCCTTCAAAAAACTCGCGCCAAAAACGGCATGGCCTGCAGTCGGTTTCGCCGGAGTCGTCACGGCCTTTACCATCATAACGTTTTACAGCACGGTATCGGGCTGGACTTTGGACTATATCTGCCGTTCAGTATTCGACAACATTCGCGGTGACAACCTCGAAACGATGAACGCGAACTTCAACGCATTGATTAACAGTTCTTGGAGACCTTATCTCTGCCAAGCTCTTTTTATCATCATGACGGCGGTGATTATCATTTTAGGTGTCCAGAAAGGCATTGAAAAAGGTTCTAAAATAATGATGCCTATTCTTCTCGTCATTCTGCTTATTTTGTTAGTCAGATCGCTGACACTCAATGGTGCCGGAGAAGGACTGGCATTCTTTCTCAAGCCCGATTTCTCAAAAATCAATGTGGACGTCATCATTAGTGCCCTCGGTCAGGTCTTTTTCTCGCTGAGTATAGGAATGGGCACGATGATAACATACGGGTCATACATAAGCAAAAAAGACAATCTCGTATCATCGGCTGTGTCGATATGCATTTGTGATACGATGGTCGCATTCATCGCCGGAATGATAATTTTCCCGGCGGCGATGGCGTTCGGCATCACACCGACAGCCGGTCCCGGACTCGTTTTCAACACACTGCCAATGCTTTTCGGACAGATGCACGGCGGATATTTCTTCTGTCTGATATTCTTCGTCCTTCTCGCGATAGCATCCATCACTTCGCTCATCTCGCTGTTTGAAGTCGTGGTAGCTTATCTTGTCGAAGAACATTCTTTCAGAAGAAGAAACGCAACATTGTTAACGCTTATTGTATCAATCGTTTTTGGAATCTTTGTAACGATGAGTCTCAACGAACATTCGACGCTCAAAATCTGCGGCGAAACATTGTTTGATTGTCTTGATATGATTACTGCCAATTATTTAATGATAATTAGTGGAATGCTTGTTGTTTTATTCGTCGGCTGGAAGATGAAGAAGGCCGATACCATCGACGAACTCAGCAGCGGCGGCACCATACGAAGCCTCTTCAACGATTTGGTCTATTTCGTCATAAAATACGTGGCACCGATAGCCATCATCATCATTTTCGTTAAAAAAATATTAGATTAAATGAATCTCGACTGTGAGCTGTGAGCTGTTAATGTTTTGACTTTTTGACAATTTGACAATTTGACAATTTGATATTTTGACTTTTTGACTTTGAACCTTTGACTTTGGACCTTTGACTTTTGACCTTTGACTCTCGACCCTCGACAACAAAACCGCAAGCCCTTCTATATTCTAACTTCTATCTTCTATCTTCTAAAAAAATCCTTATCTTTGCAGCGTTAAGGGCGTGAATCGTCTTTTGTCTATATCAAAAACCAAAAAAGAACCTATGAACAAGAATTTTTTATTTTTTTCGCGTGGTGAAAAAGTCGCCATAATTATCTTATTATTATTGATAATCACAACTATATGTATCAACATTTTCATCATCAGGCCGACTGCGCGGCGCGCTTCCGTCATTCACAACTTAGACTCTATTCTCTGTGCTCGAGACGCCGCCCTTGATAGTGTCAGGCGTTTGCGCGCCGCGCAGGATTCGTTGCGGAAGCTGCATTACGACTCAATACGGAACGCGCGATATGCGAAAGCCTCATACAGGCAGGAGACTTCATATCGCAAGAAGGAAGAAAAGGCGGAGGCGAAGACGAAGAGTTTTGTCAAGGAGATTGCCATCGTCGAAATCAACGTCGCCGACACCGCCGAGTTTGCAACGCTGCCAGGCATAGGACCGACATTCGCACGAAGGATTGTAGAATACCGCGGCAAACTCGGCGGCTTTACCAACACGTCACAACTCTTAGAAGTATATGGACTTGACACCGCACGCCTCAAACAGTTTGAAAAACACATCACCATCGACACGGCGGCCATACTAAAGACAAACGTTAACACAAGTGCCTTCCGCGACCTGCTACGACATCCCTATCTCGACTATGATGATGTAAAAAAAATCGTAAACTACCGCGAGAAACGCGGCATCATAACCTCGTGGGATTCACTTTGCGAAATCATCGGCAGGAAAAACGAAAACCTGAAGCCTTACATCGAATTTTAAAAACTCTCGAACCCTTCAAACCTGTGAGCTGTGAGTTTTTGACCCTTTTGACTTTTTGACCTCTTGACTTCAGAACGTCTGAACTTCTTGACCTCTCTTTACTTTCTTGACCTCCCTTAACCGTTTAATGTCGAAGGTCTAAGGTCTAAAAACATTTCGCATTCAACATTACGAATTACGAATTAAACTTGTCGTGCTGATGATTGTTCGACTCCCTGCGGTCGCTCACAATGACGTCGTCAGTTAGAAATTATTTCTCAGTTCTTTGTCGATTTTCTCTTCGGCGTATGCCTTCGTGATGACGAGTTCCTTTTTATCCTCTTCCGAAGGCATGTCGAACATCGCGTCGTTGAGGACTGCCTCCACGATAGAGCGCAGTCCACGGGCTCCGAGCCTAAATTCGATGCTCTTATCGACGATGAAGTCAAGCACCTCGTCTTCAAAACTCAATTTTATGCCGTCCATATCGAACAACTTCACGAACTGTTTCACGAGGCTGTTTTTCGGTTCAGTGAGAATGCGACGCAACGTGCCTCTGTCGAGTGGGTTAAGGTAAGTGAGGATGGGAAAACGTCCGACAATCTCGGGGATGAGTCCGAATTTCTTAATGTCGGCGGGCGTTATATACTGCAATAGGTTGTCGCGGTCGATTTCGTATTTGCCGTACGAGCCGTAGCCGATAGCCTGTGTCCCGACTCTGGCCGCAATGATGTTGTTTATTCCGTCGAATGCGCCTCCGGCTATGAAGAGTATATCCTTCGTATTTATCTGCACAAAATCTTGGTCGGGATGTTTGCGGCCTCCTTTTGGCGGCACGTTGACGATAGTGCCTTCAAGAAGTTTGAGCATGGCCTGTTGAACACCTTCGCCCGACACATCGCGGGTGATGCTCGGGTTGTCGGTCTTGCGTGCAATCTTATCTATCTCATCAATAAAGACGATACCGTGTTCGGCGGCGGCCACGTTATAATCGGCGGCCTGCAGCAGTTTGACGAGGATGTTTTCGACATCTTCACCGACATATCCGGCCTCTGTCAGCACGGTGGCGTCGGCGATGGCGAAAGGAACGTTGAGCATTCGCGCTATCGTCTTGGCTAACAGAGTCTTACCTGTACCGGTCTCTCCAACGAGTATGACGTTCGACTTCTCTATCTCGACATCATTCTGCGTCTTTTGGCTGATACGTTTGTAATGATTATAGACCGCAACAGATAGAATTTTCTTGGCATCGTCCTGACCTATGACATACTGGTCGAGGAAATTCTTTATCTCTCTCGGCTTGAAGAGCCTGAAATCGCCTTCCTTTATTTTTTCGACAGGCTTTTGATTCTTCTCTACGACGAGATAGGCCTGTTTCGCACAATCGTCACAGATGTTGGCAACGAGGCCCGACATCAGGAGGTTCACTTCGTTAGCACTTCTTCCGCAAAACGCGCAAAACTGTTCCTCTTGTTTCTTTTTGGCCATAGGCAGATCCGAACGATGTTTTTCTATTTGTTGTTTTTGATGAGCACTTCGTCAATCATGCCGTATTCCTTGGCCTCCATTGATGTCATCCAATGGTCGCGATCGGAGTCGGCCCACACTTTATCGAAAGGCTGTCCGCTGTGTTCGGCGATAATTTCGTAAAGTTCTTTCTTCAAGACCTGAATCTCGCGTGCCGTTATCTCGATGTCTGTTGCCTGTCCCTGAACGCCGCCCATAGGCTGATGAATCATTATGCGCGAGTGTTTCAGTGCGGAGCGTTTACCCTTAGCGCCGGCGCAAAGGAGGACTGCCGCCATAGAAGCTGCAAGTCCGGTGCATATCGTGGCAACATCGGGACTGACGAACTGCATAGTATCATATATACCGAGGCCTGCATAGACAGAGCCGCCAGGGGAATTGACATAAATCTGAATGTCGCGTTTCGGGTCGGCAGACTCTAAGAAGAGCAGCTGGGCCTGAATCACATTGGCCACATAGTCGTCGATTTGGTCGCCGAGGAAGATGATGCGGTCCATCATGAGGCGCGAGAACACGTCCATGTTGACGGCATTGAGTTGTCTTTCCTCGATGACCGTCGGCGAAATATAGTCTGTAACCTTCTGTCCGTACTGCTCAAGAGCGAGTCCGTTCATACCGAGATGCCCGGTGGCGAACTTATAAAATTCGTTCTTCATAATCACATTGTTTATATTTGTCGTTATTCAGCCTTCTTAGTGCTTTTCTTAGTCTTTTTTTCGGTATTGTCCTTCGGAAGGACGGCCTGAACAAAGCCTTCGTAGTCAGTCTTCTTCACCGAAACTTTCATGTGTTCCTTAAAGAATTTGGTAAGTTTCTCGTCGGCGAGGCGGTTGTTGATGCTCTGGCGTTGTTCGTCGTTCTTCAGGATGCTGTCGGCAATCTCATCGATGCGTTTCTTCATCTCGTCATCGAGAGTATCGTAGTCGGTATGACCGAAGAAGTACTTTCTCGCAGCGGCCTTCGTCTCTTCCTCTTTGATTATGAGTTCGGGATTGGCTTTGACGACGGCTTCTTCAACGAGCTGCCATCTGAGTGACTTGGCGTAGTTGCTTTCGTAATTTTTTTCAACATCTTCAGCGGTGATTTTACCCTCGCTATTTTCGACGAGCCAGCGTTTCATAAACTCGTCTGGCATATCGAACGATGTATTTTCAACGAGCATATCGACGGCACGGTTGAGGAACATACGGTCTTCTTCAACGTCATACTGTTTCTTCATCTCTTCGGCGACGCGAGCCTTGAATGCGTCAAGGTCTTTAATGCCGGCTGTCGGGAAAATCTTTTCGAACAGTTTATCATCAAGTTCGGGAAGCTTATCGTCTTCCTTATTATTATTCTGAATACTTTCGATGGTCTTCATTATTTCGGCATCGGACGGTGTAATGTCGAAACTGTCGATCTTCATCGTGTCGAGTTTCACTTCAAACTGAGGTCTGAGACCTATCTCGAAGAAGAAGTCAACGGAATCTTGATTTTCGATGTCGGCCGGCTGGACTTTATCAGAAACCGGAAGCGGATAACCCATGATGTCGAGTTTGTTATCAGTGATATGTTTGTTGAGGGCTTCAGAGACCTTTTTATTAAGGGCATCAACGGTGACGGCCGCCCCGTACATCTTCTTTATCATTGCAAACGGCACCTTACCCGGACGGAAACCAGGCATTGTCGCCTTGTGTTGATAGTCTTTCAAAGCTTTGTCAACATCGGCTTGATAATCGGCTTTAGCGATGCTGACCTGAATTGTAGCGATAAGTTCGCTTTTTGCAGTCTGTACTGTATTCATTATTAAGTATTTTTATGATTGTGCGGATGAAGGGACTCGAACCCCCACGCCTTACGGCATCAGATCCTAAGTCTGACGCGGCTACCAATTACGCCACACCCGCGTGTTGCAATTCGGGCGGCAAATATACAAAAAATTGCGGTAACGTCAAAAAAGAAATTGCGGAACTCTCATTAATAAAATGAACATTTGTTTTTGAAAAACAAAAAAAAAGCCCTATATTTGCGGCGTTTTTTTCAATTAGGTATTAGTGCATCATTTTTATGATTAGTAAGAAACAGTATATTTTCCTGCTTGTGTCGTTGTTCGTTTGCATTGGACACGTGTCGGCGCAAGATTTAAGTGGGTCTTTTTCAAATTATTCGGGATCTCGTTCACTCATAGTAAACCCCGCTGGTCTCTCAACTTCCAACGTTTATTTTGATGTCGGTCTGTCTGCGAGTTTCAATTTCAGCAACAATTTTCTTTATTTGGAAGGCACTGACTTCACAAAGTATGTTTTTCATGGTTTTAACAAAGATTATTGGCCGTCGTATGACCTCGGCGATAATTTCTACAGATACCAGTGGTACAAGCACGCCTTCAAGATTAGCGGCGGCACCGATTACAAAAAGTTTAAATCCGGCGTTGACTTCAACGTCTTCTCTATGATGTACAACATCACTCCGAGACAAACGATTGCAGTCACATTCAACAACCGCATGTACCTAAGTGGTGACAATATTCCATACGAAGTTGCGGAGATTTTGTCGTTCTCCCTTTATGAGGATGGAGTTATGACTACGGATGATGGACAAGACGTGTACTACAGCATACCGAGAACCAAGTATTTTAAGAACTATTCTTCGGAAGATACCAAAGTTTCTGCCTTGGAGTGGTCGGAAATAGGGCTCGCCTACTCTGCCACCGTTTATGACAGATACACTGACAAATTCGACGTTGGCGTAACGGCAAAATACCTGATGGGATATTCAGGTGGTGCATACGTGCAAAACCACATAAACTACGACCTCAAAAGTGCCGACAGCACATATGTCAACAGCGTTGATGCCGAGTTCGCCTACGCATATAACTACGACTATGATCATAACGGATTTTCCTATTACCACGACAAACTAAAAAGCATGAAAAAAGCCCTTGGTTTTGGTGGAAAGAGTTGTGGGACAGGTTTCGGCTTCGATATAGGATTCGTTTACACTAAAAAACGCTACTCAGATACAAGGACAAGATACGAACGCCCGTGTGAATATCCGTCCACCGACTATAAATGGAAAATCGGCGTATCCGTCGTTGACCTCGGCTTCATTAAATTCAACAGCCACGCAACAACACGCAGATACACATCTGATGACACAATAAAAATAAGCAACAGCATCATCTTCGGAGACCAGATGAAGAAAATGGACGATGTCGTCCTTACAGACTTTTTCAACGACCTGAGTTATCATTGTTATGGCGATTCGACGGCTTCCAACACGGGGACTTCTTTCACTATGGGACTTCCGACGGCATTGAGTCTGCAGTTCGATTGGAACGTGAGAGACAACTACTATGTCGGTGCCATCTGGATGCAGCCAATAAGACTACAGAAGTATTCTGTCGTGCGCGCCGCACAACTGCTACTGACTCCGCGATACGAAACACGACGCTGGGAACTCACTGTTCCAATAACGTTTATTGACTACAACAGGCTCTATCTCGGCGTGTCTGCAAGATATTCCTTCTTCACCATCGGCACACAAAACCTCTTAAACATAGTAGGTATCGGCAAGACATACGGCGCAAACATCTACTTCGGCGTCAAATTCAATCTATACAAGGGACACTGCCTCAATGAACATGATGTGTGCTGGTCGTATAGTGAATATAAAAGAAGAAAATAAATTCTCGAAATGAGGAAACTGACCACGTTGGAACTGAACCGTTTGGAACTGTCCGAATACAGAACCATCGAGAAGATTCCAGTTGTGATTGTTATAGATAATGTGCGCTCGCTCAACAACGTAGGCTCGTTTTTCCGCACCGCCGACGCCTTCAGGATTTCAAAACTTTATCTGTGCGGCATAACGGCTTGTCCTCCGCATCGCGAGATTCACAAGACAGCCCTCGGTGCAGAAGAGAGCGTCGAATGGCGTTATTTTAAGACGACGGCTGAAGCCTGCGAGTCGCTGAAAACCGAAGGATTTGATATTTTCGCCGTGGAACAGGTCGAAGGAAGCACCATGCTTGCCGATTTTGATATAAAACCCAATAGCGCATTCGTCTTCGGCAATGAAGTCGATGGCGTGTCGGAAGAAGCACTTCCATATTGTAAAGGCGCTGTTGAGATTCCACAGGCGGGAACGAAACACTCGCTCAACGTGTCGGTTTCCGCAGGAATCGTGATGTACGAAATATTCAGAAAACTATTCGGATAAGGGTGAGTACTCTTTATCATATAACGTCTTATCGTTGTTTGAATATTTATCCCATTTTTCAACGACAGCCTTCATATCTTCGGGCAGCTCCGACTCGAAATACATATTTTTCTTCGTCGTCGGATGGACAAACCCCAACACTTTGGCGTGTAAGGCTGGACGTTTAAGCATTTCGAAACAGTGTTCGACAAAGAGTTTATATTTTGAAAAAGTCGTTCCCTTGATAATTTTGTCACCGCCGTATGTCTCATCATCAAGAAGCGGATGACCGATATGCTGCATGTGGACGCGAATCTGATGTGTACGTCCGGTCTCAAGTCGGCATTCAACAAGGCTCACGTAATGAAAACGCCGCAGCACTTTGTAATGCGTTATTGCCGGTTTGCCGTCGCTGCCGTCGGGATAGACAGTCATTGAGATACGGTCGCGGATGTTGCGTCCGATATTACCCTCTATAGTCCCTTCGTCTTCATCAAAATCGCCCCAGACGAGAGCCTGATAACGCCTTTGTATGCTGTGCTCGAAGAACTGTTTCGCGAGTATAGTCTGTGCCAGTTCGTTTTTCGCCACAATCATGAGGCCGGTCGTGCCTTTGTCGATACGGTGCACGAGATAGCCGAAGCCGTTTTCTATCTTTTGGCCTGTTTCCTTAAAATGAAAAGCGAGAGCATTAAGCAGAGTGCCTGAGAAATTGCCGTGTCCGGGATGAACGACGAGTCCCGCTTGTTTATTCACCACAACGACGTCATCATCTTCATAAACGATATCGAGTGGAATATCTTCGGGCGTTATCACTATCTCGCGCGGCGGATAACTGAGCACAATAGTCACGACATCAAGCGGCTTGACTTTGTAGTTCTGTTTTTCGGCTTTGCCGTTGACCAAGATACAACCTGCTTTGGCGGCCTGCTGCACACGGTTGCGCGAGACATTTTCGAGACGGCTCTGCACAAACTTGTCGATGCGCATCATAGCCTGACCCTTATCGACCTCTATGCGGAAGTGCTCGAAAAGCTCGGAATTTTCCTCGGCGCGGTCACCACCGACAAAATTTTCCATATCGTCGGTCATAGTCGAAATTATCTTTCTATGCTAAGTTTTCTGTATGTTTGTCCTTCAGAATCAACAATTCTGACAATATACATACCATTGGCGAGTTCGGAGACGCTTATCTTTCCACATCCGTTTTCAACCTTCACAAGCCGTCCGGATATATCGTAAATGCTTATGGAAACGACGGGAGTCTTGCTTGAGACATAGAACACGTCTCTTGCAGGATTCGGATAGACCGAAACGTCACCGGCCAAGTAGTCGTTTTCGGCAACTCCGATGTGGAAATCACCACCTACGACAGGCCTCAGCATCACGGAACCGGGGAACGAACTGCTGTTCCAGCCGTAGCCGACATTGTAAAAGTTGTATTCCGAATTATCTTCAGAAGTGTCGAAACCAATGTTTATCGTCATGCTCTCGTGCTGCATAATACCGACGTAGAACAATCCGACGACATTCACCGTTTCGGGGAATTCGTAATAGCCGAACTTGTAAATCTCATCATCCGACCATATCGGACGCTGGTCGGTAAGGCGGTATATCTCGCTGCCGGGCTTGCCGTTGTTGTCGCCCCAGATAACGATGTCGAAGAAATTATAGTTGGCGTCATTCATCGTTCTGTTGAAAAGAATATCAACACCGCGAATAGTATCCGGCACTGATGCGTTAAACTGCACCGCGAAGCTCGATTCGTCGGGAGTGACGCCGTAGCCGCTTTCCGGAACGCCGTCATCATACGAATAATAATTGTAGAATTTCTGTATTGTAACGAGTGAGTCACCATCGGCCTGCTGATAATCAACAGGATCTACGAAATGATGAACGAGGAAGGAAGCCGTATCGCGGTTGTTATTGAATGGGAAGAGGAAATTTCTAAGCGTCATCTTATGTTCGGCCAATGTATCGGCGACAAGAAAATCTGTTTCATCTTCCTGAGTGAAAGACCATGCTCCGCCAATTTCTTCGGCTGCAAAGTCATAAACAAACTGATGAGTAACGGTATCAAGGTTGGCTATATATGTTGTGACGGATGTTGCGATGACTGCTGTCGGATTATTTTTATATTGGCGGTAAGGCATTGACGTATAGCGTTTTAGAAGAGACGGCGCATGTTCCGAGAAACTCATTTTTCTGTCACCTTCGCTAACACTTGTACGATTTGCCGCAAGATATACATAGTCTATGCTCCATTGGTCAACATTACTGCGGTCGTTGGGGTACATCGCCGGAGGAAGAGAGGCGTAATTATAGAAAAGGAGATAGACTTTTTCACTGAAAAACGATGTATCGACTATGGGCATTCTCACTTCTCTGAAATAATGCGTGCTGTCTTCACTCAAGAAAGCATCAAGCGTAACACCGGATTTTGACCACAGATGGACGAACTTCACGGTGTCGTTCCATTTGTCGTAGAAACCAATCTTGCAGACCAAAGAATCGGTTGATTCGGGAGCGTCTCCCCTGCCCTGAGGCTGATAAAAGAAACTCAGGTAAACCGAGTCAGCGGGCGTGAAACCACTCATATCGACGGCTACGGAAAGGAGGCTGTCGGCGATGAAAGGACTGCTGCTGCCTCGTTCATAGACGGCTCCGTATTCATCGAGTGCGTCAAAAGTAGCCGCCTGAAAATTCGTCGGGAAAACCGGGAATCCGCTGTTGACGAAGACGGCACGATTCTGCCACAGAGAGTTATCCGGGTAAGTACTAACCGCGCCGAAGTCATCGAAGAACGGGAGTTCCAAGACTGTTTCGGTAGTGTTTGCCGAAGTTTTCGCTCTATTTACGGCACCTGCAGTGAAGCCCGTGAGATATTCCTGTGCGCCGCATTCCGCCGAAACGAAAAGCAGTATCAGAAACGCCATTTTGCTAATTTTCTTCATCATAATAATATTCGTCATCAATTTCAACGTCATCGTAATTCAGTTCGAGGTGTTTATCTATTGAATCCGCCGTATCTTCGATATTGCGGGAGAACTCTCTTCCTTCGATGAGGCAGTCCATGCTGTCTATCATAAAGTAAAGTTCTATATCCGACAGATTCTGCTTGTTTGCGTCGATGATGGAGTCCTTCACCCTTGTGAGGGCGAGGAAGTTCATAAAGTCAAAATTATTTTCGGAGCGCAGCCACACATTGACCGGCGTTCCGAGTTCGACCATAGTTATTGAAGAATATGAAGGTTCCATCTTCCACACACGGTATGTCTCGATGGCGGCGGTATCCATGAAGACTGTTTCGCCGATATTGAGCGAGGCGTTGTGGAGAGCCGGTTTTAATTCATTTATGGTCTTTCCGATGAGGTTCGGCACGTATGTTTTTTTGTTGCCGCTGCCAAGTCCGACATCGAGAGTGACGGAAGTCCCTTTGTGGAGTATCGTGCCCGGTTCTACAGGAGTTTCATCGACATATTGCTGTACAACGGCGTTTCTCGCTATATGTTCGACAAAATTCAGGTTGCCGACGTTCAGGCCGAGGCTGTTGAGCGACGACAAGGCCTGCCGCAGCGACAGATTGCGCAGATTAGGCATCTGCACCATTTCGGGAGATTTCGACACGACGATGTAATAAACGTTTCTGCCGCGTTTGACGTTAGAGTTGGCGCGTGGGTTCTGCTGATACACGGATCCGACCGGCATATCCTTGACATATAGGCTGTCAACAAGTATGAAATCGAAGTCGGATGAATAGTTTTCAATCATCCATGCTTCATCATGTCCGACGAAGTCCGGCATCTTTATTTCCTCACCGTGCCTCGTGCAGCCGCTCAGCATTTTGTACGACACGAACAATATCACGAAGACCACTGCGAGTGCAATAGCGAGATGAATGTAGAATTTCTTTTCCTTGAGGAACATCGCTGTTTTTTTACAAACCGCAAATATAGTGATTTTTTTTAGAAATCATAAGACAGAATGCTTACGATATTTACACACGCCTTTCAAAATCTGTATTGTTAACAAACTTGTTGATAACTTGTTGATAACTTTACATGAAATTTTTCAGGAAAAACACGCATAAAGTGGGGCAAAGTGGGAAAAAATGTAGTAATTTTGCAGTCTAAAACTAAAAACGAACATGGATTATCCTATCGGTGAATATTACTGCAAAATAGACGCGAAAGGCCGTCTGTCGCTTCCGAGCAGCTTTCAGGAGCAGATAGGAAAATCTGTTCTTAATGAAGGTTTTGTACTCAGGCCGGCGTTGTTTGATAAGTGCCTTGAGATGTTCGGGATGAACGACTGGCGCGTCATGCAGGAGAGACTCGGCAAACTCAACTTATTCAAACGCGAGAACGTGATGCTCGTACGCCGTTTCAATGCAGGTGCGCGCCTCGTAAAGCCGGATGCGAGCGGCCGACTCCAGATACCGAAGGACATCATGGAGAAATGCGCCATCGAGAAAGATGTCGTCATAACGGCTCTCACCGACAGAATGCAGATCTGGGACAAGAAGCTGATGGAACAGGAAGACGCATCGGTAAGTGAGGAAGACTTCATCAACATGCTGTCGCAGAAACTCGGCAACGAGAACGATGTGAGATAGAAGTTAGAAGATAGAAGTTAGAAGTTAGAAGTTAGAAGTTAGAAGTTAGAAGATAGAAACATTAAACAACAAGATGTATCACGTCCCGGTAATGTTGAACGAATGTATGGAAGGTCTGAATATCAGGCCCGACGGCGTTTATATTGACGTTACCTTCGGCGGCGGCGGCCATTCGCGTGCCATACTCGACCGCCTCGGACCGGACGGGCATCTCTACGCTTTCGACCAAGACGCGGACGCCGCCGCCAACGCATTCGACGACCCGCGCTTCACCTTCATACCGCACAACTTCCGCTTTATGAAGAACTTCATCCAACTCTACTGTGGAAAGCGCGTTGACGGGATTCTCGCCGACCTCGGAGTGTCGTCACACCAGTTCGACACACCGGAAAAAGGCTTCTCGACACGTTTTGACGGCGCATTAGACATGAGGATGAACAAAAACGACGCGACATCGGCAGCCGACATGGTCAACACATACGACGAGGCTTCTTTAACAAGAGTTCTTTCAGAATACGGCGAACTGAAAAACGCCCGCGTCTTCGCCCGCGACATCATCTCCGAAAGAGAAAACAAACAGATAACGACAACATTCGAATTTAAATCCGCAGTTGCGGCACATCTTCCAAAAGGGACTGAGAATAAGACACTTGCGCAGATCTTTCAGGCTTTAAGGATAGAGGTAAACAAAGAAATAGAGTCATTGGAGGCGTTTCTGCAACAGTGTCCTGATGTACTAAGCGGAGGCGGACGGCTCGTAGTGATGTCGTATCATTCATTGGAAGACCGCCTCGTCAAAAACTACATGAAGTCGGGCAAGGCAGACGGCATCGTCGAACAGGATTTCTTCGGCAACAAACTCACGCCTTACACGATGATAACACACAAACCCATCGTACCTGACGAAGAGGAAACGGCGGTCAACAGCAGGGCGAGGAGCGCCAAACTCCGCGTGGCAGAAAGGAGGCCGATATGACGAACACCAAACGCATACCGGAACCCGTCGAACAAGAAGCACCGGATTTCGACACCATCCAGGAAGAAACGGAAAACGAACTGACAAACGAAGTTTTTGAAGAAGAAAACGAGGTCGAACATAAGTCACCGTCAAAAGGGAGAAGTGTCCTCTTCGACGTCCTCGGTGGAAGCCATCTCAGAAAATTCAACGCAAAAGAGCATCTGCCGTTCGCGTTATGGGTTCTTATGCTGCTCATTCTCTGGATAGGCAACACTTATCTTGCCGAAGACATGAACAGGGATATAGTCATTAAGTCGCGCGAACTGAAAAAGCTGCGTGTGGAGAGCGTCTATCTCGACTCCGAAGTGACAAAGGCGACGACACAGTCGGAGATGTCGCGGCGCGTGAAAAACCTTAAAATCGTCGAATCGGTTGAGCCGCTGAAGAAGATAATCGTGGAGAAAGGAGGTGCGAAATGAACGAGGAGAGAGGATTTTTCAGGCGTGCACTCATAATTTACTTCATGTTTCTAACTATCGCCGTCATTGCGAGTTTTAGGATATTCCTTATTGATACATCAAAAAGGGAATGGTATCTGTCGCACGAGGTCAAGACCAAGGAATATCCGATAAGTGCTAAGCGGGGCAATATCTACTCGAAGAACGGAACTCTTCTCGCCACATCGGTGCCGGTTTATGAGATAGCCTTTGACGTTTCGGCACCGACGGAGACCGACTTCAACAAGCATCTCAACGCATTGTGCGACAGTCTTGAGATGATGCATTACGGTAAGAAGAAAGACCTTCGCAGGCGTTTTACCGAAGCACGAAAGAAAGGCAAAAGATACGTCTTCATCGAGAGAAACATATCCATAGAGGAACTCAACAAGGTAAAGAATTTCCCGATGTTCAACCTCGGACGTTTCAAGGGCGGCCTCCTAACTGAAGAGAGTCTGAAGAGGGTTCATCCATACGGAAATCTCGGACTGCGTGTGATAGGTTATTCGCGTCCCGACCTTCCGAACGGCTACGTCGGTATTGACGGGGCATACGACGAATATCTGAAGGGAACGGAAGGCATAGAGATGCGCCGCCGTATTGCGGGAGGCACATGGATTCCATATCCTTCCGACATAGAACGCGAACCCGTCGAAGGCGACGACATCATAACGTCAATCGACGTCAACATACAGGATGTGGCGGAAAACGCACTCGCGAGATGTATGAAGGAAAACGGCGCGGAACAAGGCTGCGTAATCGTCATGGAGGTTCAGACGGGAATGGTGGAGGCAATGGCATCGCTGAAATACGACAAGAGGACGAATGACTATATCGAATCGTACAACTTCGCGATAGCAGGAAGAATCGAACCCGGATCGACATTCAAGGCGATAACGATGACGGCTCTTTTGGAAGACAATCCCGGACTCAACATCGACAGAATCATCGACTTAGGGGAATATGGAAAGAAAGCCTTTTACGGCAGAGTCATGAGTGATTCGCACGTCATCAACGACGGACATGCCTCGATAAGGGAATGCTTCGAACAGTCGTCGAACGTGGCTTTTGCGACATTGGCAGTAGAAGCTTTCGACAAAGACCCGCAGCGTTTCATGGATTTGATATTCAAGACTAAGATAAACGAGCCTCTCAACCTTGACATCAAAGGCGAGGGCGTGCCGAAATTCAGGACTCCGAAAGACAAATACTGGGCTCCCGTCGATCTTTCGCGTATCCCGATAGGCTACGCCCTGAGTCTGTGCCCGATACACATGATAACATATTACAACGCCATCGCGAACAACGGAAAGATGCTTAAGCCGCAGTTCGTGCGGGAGATAAGGCACGATAAGGAAGTCATCAAGAAGGCCGAGCCCATCGTCATAAACGAGAGGATAGCGTCGGAACACACCATCAAGACGCTGCAGACGCTTTTGAGGGGCGTAGTGCAGAACGGCACGGCAAAGGCTTTGTCGAAATGTTATTTCACATCGGCGGGCAAAACCGGCACGTCGCACATCTCCGGAAACAGAGGCTACACCAACTCGCACACGGCTTCGTTTATAGGATATTTCCCTGCCGAGACGCCGCGATACACCTGCTTGGTCGTGATTCAGACAAGCGGCTCCAAATATTTCGGTGCGGCACTTTCACTGCCCGTCTTCAAGGAAGTGGCAGAGAAAGTCTATGCGACAAACCTCTCCTTCGCGGACGACGAGCAACAGGGAAACGGTGCAATATCACAGCCATCATACGACGATGTGTTTGAAGCGGAGAACGACAGCATCATCCCCGATTTCAAAGGCATGAACATCACAGATGCGGTCTATGCGGCGGAAAAAATGGGATGGCGGGCTGTCTTCAGCGGAAGCGGACGCGTGAAAAATACAGAGCCGGCTGCCGGAACAAAACTCGACAAGGGTGAGACGATAAAACTGATAATGAATAATAAATAACACAATGACGACACTGAGAAGCATAATGCGTAACTGCCGCGTGGAAGCCGTTGAAGGCGACTTCGACAGGGAGATAAGGTCAATAGCATTCGACTCGCGCAAAGTCTGCGACGGATGCGTGTTTTTCGCGGTAAAGGGGACTCAGACCGACGGACACGAATACATAGACAAGGCCGTCGAAAATGGAGCCGTCGCTATAGTATGCGAGACGATGCCTGCATCAAAGACCGCCGGTGTGGTTTATATCGCCGTGGCCGACAGTTCCATCGCACTCGGCTTGGCGGCATCGGAGTTCTACGGAAATCCGTCGTCACAACTCAGCCTCGTCGGAGTGACCGGCACCAACGGCAAGACGACGATCGCCACCCTGCTCTACCGCCTATTCAGCGACGCGGGATATGCCTGCGGACTCCTTTCAACGATAGAGAACATCATCGACGGCAAGGTCATACCGTCAACGCACACGACAGGCGACCAGATCGAGCTGAACAGCCTTCTCGCACAGATGGTCGAAGCCGGCTGCAAATACGTGTTTATGGAGGTAAGCTCGCACGCCGTTGATCAGAACAGAATCGCCGGATTGGACTTTGTAGGAGGCATCTTCACTAATCTGACACACGACCATTTAGATTATCACAAGACGGTCAAAGCTTATCGCGACGCAAAAAAGAAGTTTTTCGACAACCTCCCGTCAACAGCCTTCGCACTGACAAACCTCGACGACAAAAACGGTCTCGTGATGCTTCAGAACACCAAGGCAAAGAGATGTTCGTATTCACTTCTCACCGAAACCGACTACAAAGGTCTCGTGATGGAGAGTTGTTTCGATGGAATGCAATTGAAAATCAATAATAAAGAAGTCTTTGTCCGTCTTGTAGGAAGATTCAACGCGAGCAATCTTTTGGCAATATACGGTGCGGCGGCGGAACTCGGCATGGACGAGTCGGAGCTTCTCTGCGGAATAAGCAAACTCGAACCGGCAGCCGGTAGATTTCAGGTGATACGCCTCGCGTCACAGGCGGTTGCCATCGTGGATTACGCCCACACACCCGACGCACTGAAGAACGTCTTAGACACAATAAACGACATTCGCACTCATAATGAGACACTTATAACCGTTTTCGGAGCCGGAGGAAACCGAGATACGACGAAGAGGCCCGAAATGGGGCAGACGGCGGCTGAACGTTCCGACCGCATAATCATCACGAGCGACAACCCACGTTTCGAGGAGCCGGAAGAGATTATAAGACAGATACGCGAGGGCGTGCCTGCCGAACATGCAAGAAAAACGCTCTGCATAACCGACAGACGTGAAGCACTACGCGCGGCAGCAATGCTTGCGAAGAAGGGCGACATAATACTCATCGCAGGCAAGGGACACGAGACTTATCAGGATGTTAAAGGCGTGAAACATCATTTTGATGATACTGAAGAGATACAGAAATCATAAACGAAACAAATTAATTAACAATGTTATATTATCTTTTTGAATATTTGCGCGAACATTTCACGATACCCGGCGGAGGCGTCTTCGAATACACATCCGTGAGGGCCATTATAGCAGGCGTCGTCTCGCTCATCGTGGCCGTGTTATTCGGGAATCGTTTCATCGACACACTGAAACGCCGTAACATATCGGAGATGCAGCGCGATGCCGCAACCGACCCGTTCAACACACACAAAGTCGGAGTGCCGACAATGGGCGGAATAGTCATCATAACGGCACTTCTTATCTCGTGCCTCCTCATCGGAAAACTTCACAACACATACCTTATATTATTATTAGTCACGACTTTGATACTCGGCGCGATAGGATTTGCCGACGACTATATTAAAACTTTCAAGAAAAACAAAAATGGTCTTAACGGCTGGTGGAAAGTCGTCGGGCAAGTCATCCTCGGACTCATCGTCGGCCTCACGTTGCGTTATAGTCCCGCAGTGATGATGAACGAAAGTGTCGATGTCACAATAGAAAACAATATCGAAGTCGTCAATAAAAGTCCTGATGTCAAATCGACGCGGACGACGATACCGTTTTTTAAGGGTAACGACCTCAACTATGCCGATTTTTTCGACTTTCTCGGCGAACCCGGGAAACATCGCGCAGGCTGGATTTTCTTCGTCTTGCTCACGGTGTTTGTTGTCACGGCGGTCTCAAACGGGACGAATCTCAACGACGGCATGGACGGCATGGCGGCAGGCAACTCTGCCATCGTTGGATTGGCATTGATAGTATTAGCCTACGCGTCGTCGAACTACATGCTGGCTGATTACTTCGACATAATGTATATTCCAGGAACGGAGGAGATCGTGGTTTTTCTCGCCGCCTTCATCGGGGCGTTGGTCGGATTCCTCTGGTTCAATTCGTTCCCTGCCCAAATGTTCATGGGAGACACGGGGAGCCTCACCATCGGCGGAATCATCGGCGTGACGGCGGTGATAATCCATAAAGAGCTGCTTCTGCCCCTGCTTTGCGGAATCTTCCTGATGGAGAGTCTGTCGGTCATTCTTCAGAAATCATACTACAAGTCGGGAAAGAAAAAGGGAATACACAGGAGGCTTTGGAAACGCGCACCTTTTCACGATCATTTCCGCACATCTCTCGAGTTGATACAGAAGAACGACCCGGGAAGCACGGTCAGATTTAAGGGTAGTGCGAACCTGCACCACGAAGCGAAGATAACATTCCGTTTCTGGGTAATCAGCATCGTGCTCGCCGCACTGACGATTTTGACACTTAAGATAAGATAATAACATTAATTTTTCACGATATGACATTTGAACAATTGGCAAGACAAGGAAGAAGAGTTGATGCAGCTACAATGGAGCTGATGATGTACGACAAGCTTCGTCAGATTCGCAAGGCCAGCATCAAAGCGGCATTTGCGGGCAGTGAAGTATTGAGACACAGAAACGAATATGTTGACACCGTCAACAAGATTGATTATTATGATGACGCGAGTGCGACGACTTCGTTGGCGACGTGGTTCACCTTCGAGAATCTTAATAAGAAAGTGGTGTGGATAGCCGGAGACGGCACCGACGACAGCGACTACGTCGAACTGATGCCTATGGTCAATAAATATGTGAAGGCCCTTGTCTGTGTCGGGAAAAACGCTCCGGCACTGCACGAGGCGTTCGGGAACGTGTTGAAGGGGCGCATCTTCGATGCCGACGACCTTGATGCAGCCGTCATCTCGGCGACACACTTGGCTACCGCCGGCGACACGGTGCTGTTTTCACCATCGTGCGACATTGATGACAGATATGAGACCTCGGCAGAACGCGGCGAACGCTTCAAGGCCGATGTCAACAGAATGAAATAAAGCACTTTGCGAAGATGAAGTTTTTAAGCAGGATATTTCAAGGTGATAAGACGATATGGGTAGTAACGGTGCTGCTCCTTCTCATATCGTTAGTCTCCGTATTCTCGGCCATCGGCGGTTTGGCTGTAAAGAATTCGTCATCGAGTTCCTTTATGCTGTTGAAGCACAGTATGACCATAGGGTTGGGTTTCTGTGCCTGTGTAGCTGCCGCGCAACTAAAATACAAGAGATACGCCTTCCTGCTGCCGTTGCTGCTCTTCCTGTGTGCGCCGCTGTTAATATACACGGCTGCCTCGGGATTACACATCAACGGTGCGAGCCGCCAGATAAATGTGATAGGAGGCTTCACTCTGCAGCCGAGCGACATCGCCAAGATAGCCCTCGTCGGCTTCGTAGCAAAAAAACTGAAGGTCTGCCGTGACACGATAAACGAGACCAACACCTTCATCGTAAAGATAGTGATACCTGTATTCATCACCGTCGGCTTAGTGTTTCCAGAGAACTTCTCGACCGCCGCCATGCTGTTCGTCGTAGTTGTCATGATGCTCTTTGTTGCCAAAATCAAGACGAAGAACATATTGATAATGTTGATAATAAGTATGCTCGGAGGCGGAGCATACATCGGATACAAGATGATGTCGTCATCAAAGAAGGAAAAGCAGGAACAGACAGCCGAAGTCAGGAGCTCTACTAACAGGACAGGCACATGGTCGAACCGTATTGAGAGGTATTTAACCAACGACACGGAAGTCGAGAATCCCGAAGACGATCAGGTTATTCAGGGAAAGATAGCCGTGGCACGTGGCGGATTCTTGGGGAAAGGACCCGGAAAGAGTGTCCAACGCAACGTCCTTCCCGAGGCCTACAACGACTTCATCTTCGCCATCATACTTGAAGAATACGGATTTTTCGTAGGCATAGCCATAATGCTGCTGTACCTCATCTTATTTTACCGTACGCTCGTCATAATCAAGAAGATGCCCAGTTCTTTCGGAGGATTTCTCGCCGTAGGACTCGTACTCAACATCATGATTCAGGCCTTCGCCAACATCGGTGTCGTCACGGGTCTGTTTCCAGTCACCGGCCAGCCGCTGCCACTGATAAGCAAGGGCGGCTCGTCGATATTTTTCACATGTATTGCAATAGGCATTATAATAAGTATATCAAAAGAAACATATAATCAAGATGAAAGACAGACAGAACTCGCAACACAAGAGAATAGTGATTAGCGGCGGCGGTACAGGAGGCCACATCTTTCCGGCCATCGCCATCGCCGACGCGTTACGCCGGCGCATGCCCGATGTGGAGATTCTTTTCGTCGGAGCCAAAGGACGCATGGAGATGGAGCGCGTCCCGAAGGCGGGCTATCCAATCGAAGGATTGTGGATAAGCGGTTTCAAACGCGAGTTCTCACTCGACAACCTGTCGTTTCCGTTCAAACTGTTGAGCAGCATGATAAAGGCCCGTCGCATAATACGCAGGTTCAAGCCCGATGTGGCTGTCGGCGTGGGCGGATTCGCGAGTGGACCGACGATGCGTGCCGCAGCAAGTGCAGGCGTGCCTATCGTCATTCAGGAACAGAACTCATACCCCGGCGTGACCAACAAGATAATGTGCCGAAAAGCCGAAAAGATATGCGTTGCGTACGACAACATGGATAAGTGGTTTCCTGCGGAAAAAATCATCGTGACGGGCAACCCGCTGCGCAACGTCATACAGACAGACAACATTTCGCATAATGAGTCCGTCCGCTTCTTCGGTCTCGACCCCGAGAAACCCGTCATCCTCATTATCGGCGGAAGTCAGGGCGCACTCGGCATAAACAAAGGCATCTCGGCCAGATTAGACTTATTCAAAGACAACGACATACAGCTCATCTGGCAGACCGGCAAGTTCTATATCGACCAGGCGAAGAAGGAAGTCGAAGCGGCAGGGCTCAGCGACAGAATCAAGCCGGTGGTATTCATCGACAGCATGGACAAGGCATACGCCGCCGCCGACATCGTCATCTCGCGTGCCGGAGCCATATCTATATCTGAATTGGCCATCGTGAAGAAACCAGTCATCTTCGTGCCGCTCCCGACAGCCGCCGAAGACCATCAGACGAAGAACGCCCAACGCCTCGTCGATGCCGACGCCGCAGTCATGGTGAAGAATTTCGAGACGGAAGACAAACTCTTATCAACGGCGATAGAACTCATCAACGACAAAGACCGCTGCGCCGAGATGGGCGACAACATAGGAATCTTCGCCAAACCCGATGCCGCCGATGACGTGGCACGACAGATAATGGAAATCCTCGACAACGAATGAACAACGACGCTACACATATAATATACTTCATCGGCATCGGCGGCATCGGAATGAGCGCACTCGCACGTTACTGCCGCGGCAAAGGCTTCGCTGTCTGCGGCTACGACAAGACGGCATCTCCCCTCACGCACAAGCTTGAGAAAGAGGGAATGGAGATTCACTACACCGACTCGCCGGAACTCGTACCCGAACATCCCGAATTGGTCGTCTATACACCTGCCGTGCCCGCCGACCTCGAAGAGATGAAGCTCGTCAGGGAGAAAGGCTTCCGCCTGATGAAACGCTCCGAAATGCTCGGTATGATTTCGATGCTCCACAAGACCATCGCGATAGCCGGCACACACGGCAAGACATCGACGACGGCACTCGTGGCGCACATACTCAAATCATCGCGTAAGCGCATGTCGGCCTTCATCGGAGGCATATCGAAAAATATTGGCAGTAATGTCGTCATCGGAGGCGAAGACGACGAGTTCGTCGTCACGGAAGCCGACGAGTTCGACCGCTCGTTCCTCAGACTCAGCCCGTTCGTCTCACTCGTCACATCAGTTGATGCCGACCATCTCGACATTTACGGAAACAGGGAAAACCTCATAGAAAGCTTTAACGAGTTCGTGGCGAAGACCGACAAGAAAGGGCTCGTCGTCATGCACGAAGGACTTCCGCTGAAGCACACCGATAACACGGTAACGTATGGTTTTGACAACGCCGACGTAAACGCGTGCGACATCAGAATCGAAAACGGGATGACACATTTCAACGTCGCCTTTTCCGATAGTGAAAGAGAAGACTTCGCGATGAGGCTCTTCGGCGACCATAACGTGCTCAACGCAACGGCAGCCATAATCATCTGCCGCTTCATCGGATTGAAAATCAAAGATATAAAAGAAGCTTTATCAACATTCGAAGGCGTTGCGCGACGTTTCGACATTCAGTTCCAAAACGAAAAACGCTGCTATATAGACGATTACGCGCATCATCCATCAGAGATAAAGGCCTCACTCGACACCGCCCGCAAAATCTTCCCGGAAAGAGAGATGACGGTTATCTTCCAACCGCACCTTTTTACAAGGACGCGCGACTTTATGGACGACTTCGCCAATGTCCTTTCGCTCGCCGACAACATCATTCTCTTAGACATTTATCCGGCAAGAGAAAAACCTATCGAAGGCATCACTTCGCAAAAACTATTGGAAAAGATAAGGTGCGCGAAGAAGCAGGTCTGCGCAAAGGAAAAACTCGTCGAGACTATTGCCGCGCTGAAACCCGCGCTTCTTCTGACTATGGGCGCCGGCGATATCGACCGCCTCGTACCTGAAATAACAAAGATATTCAACGAAACCAGCACTGAAAACGA
Organism: Bacteroidales bacterium; assembly: GCA_024400195.1. Lineage (GTDB taxonomy): Bacteria > Bacteroidota > Bacteroidia > Bacteroidales > F082 > Limimorpha. The sequence goes on along the minus strand of JAKSNC010000015.1, from coordinate 9,970 downwards.
CAGAAAATGAACAGATTCCTCAAAATATCGGTTTGGGTGCTGACAGTCGCCGCAATCGGGGCCTTATGGTTCTTCACAAGGAAAGACTATACCGAAGACAGACTTCACCGCGTTGACTTCAAAATCGTCAACGGGCACGGCTTCATCAACTACGACAGAGAACTCGGCATCATCCTCGCGATATGCGACACCGCGTCGAACAGACAAGTAACGGACATTCCCGTTGACTCGGTCAGGAAGACGCTTGCCGAAAACCCGTGGGCGACCGATGTAAGGGCGAACCTGTCACTCAGAAGGATTCTCAACATCGAGATGACTGAATGCCAACCTATTATGAGGATTTACAATGATGAAGGCAAATCACTTTATCTCGATAAAGACGGAAATATCTTCCCTGTCGGGAGAAGGTATATTCCGCACGTATTGATTTGCAGCGGACATTTCAGTTTCCCTGTCACGAGAGAGAAATGGCACAACGTCAACGACAGCGTATATGCTTCGACCGATCTGCCGGGTGCGTTCGACGTTGCGTCTTCGATATTAAACGACGATTATGCGTCTCAAAATGTCGGACACATCTATCTCGCAAAAAATAGGCAATACGAACTCGTCGTAAGAAATTCCGACCTGCACGTCATCCTCGGCTATCCCGACAACGTGTCGGAGAAACTATTGAAGATGAAGCATTTCTTCGACAGGATGACGGGAAGGGAAGAACTCAACGGATATTCGAAAATCAACCTCAATTATAAAAATCAAGTAGTCTGTACCAAAAAATAATAATTATGGAAAAACCGCTTTACATCGCAGGATTAGACATCGGCACGACGAAGGTCGCGTGCATCGTCGGAGAGAGAAAGGAAAATGGCAAAATCAACATCCTCGGTTACGCCAAGACCGAGTCAACCGGTGTCAAACACGGCATGGTCTTCAACATTGACGAGACGGTGACCGCCATACAACGCGCCGTCGAAGAGGCGTCGAACCAGTCGAACATTAGGATCAAGAGCGTTAATGTCGGCATTGCCGGACGCCATATCAGAAGCCTCTGCCATCACGGTCAGATGATACGCGAGACGCCTGATAAGACCATCACCATGGACGAACTCGAGAAGATGCGTGACGAGGCATTCAAGATAGCCATTGAGCCGGGCGAAGAAATTATCGACGTCATCCCACAGGAATACATCATCGACAACGAGCCCGACATACGCAATCCAAAGGGAATGATAGGCCTTCAGGTCGAAGCAAACTATCACGTCATTATAGCGCGGGTCGACTCCGTTAGGAACATAATGACATGTATCAACAAGGCGGGTCTTGAAATGGAACATCTCATCCTTGAGCCGATAGCCTCAGCACGCGCAGTCATTGATGATGACGAGAGAGAGGCCGGTGTCGCACTCGTCGATATGGGCGGCGGCACCACCGACATCGCTGTCTTCCACGACAACATACTGTATCACACGGCTGTCATTCCGTTTGCCGGCAACGTGATAACGGACGACATCCACAAAGGCTGCCTGATAATAAAGAAACAGGCCGAAGCCATCAAAGTACAATACGGTTCAGCCATGGCAACGGAAAACAGGACTGACGAATACGTCTCCATACCGGGCATCAGAGGCAGCCAGCCGAAGGAAATATCACTGCAAAACCTCGCCAGCATCATACAGGCACGTGTTGAGGAGATTCTCGACTGTGTCAATATGGAAATACAAAAAGTCAACCCCGCGCACAAACTCATCAGCGGCATAGTGCTGACCGGAGGCGGTGCGATGCTGAAACACATACAGCAGCTTGCGGAATTCAAGACCGGAATGAACGTGCGCATCGGCTATCCTGACGAATATCTCTCCAACGAAAACGTAGATGAACTCAAGAGTCCTATCTATTCGACTGGTATAGGGCTCGTCCTCGAAGGTATAAAACGCTACGAACACGAGATACTCGTCAACAAACGCCAACCCGAAATCATTGAGGAAAATGAAGAACCGGCCGAACCCGAGAAAGATGTTGTTACCGAACCAGTTGACCCCAAAGACAAAGACGGTTTCATCAAAAAAATACTCTCACGCCTCATCCACAATATCAACGACATAGACCAGAATATTGAATAACAAAACCTGTAACGATGGACGACATAATAACTTTTGAAGACCCGAACGAAGTCCCCAACTTCATCAAAGTGATAGGAATAGGCGGAGGCGGAGGAAACGCCGTGACGCACATGTACACCGAAGGAATCAAGGGAGTTGACTTCATTATTTGTAACACTGACTACCAAGCTCTTGCGAAGAGTCCCGTCCCTAACAAGATTTCGATAGGCAAACTCGGTGCGGGAAACAATCCGGAAGTGGCAAGGGAAGCCGCCGAAGCAGCATCCGAAGAGATACATAAAGCCATCGGCGAAGACACTAAGATGCTGTTTATCACGGCAGGAATGGGCGGCGGCACGGGTACAGGCGCAGCCCCCATCGTGTCGAAGATTGCACACGACATGGGCATGCTTACGGTGGGCATCGTCACGACACCGTTCTCCCTCGAAGGAAAAAGACGCAAAGACCAAGCCGAGGAAGGTATCCGTGAAATGAAGAAATATGTTGACGCATACATCATCATAAGCAACGACAAACTCCGCGAGGAATTCGGTAACATGAAGCTGAGCGAAGCCTTCCGCAAAGCCGACGACGTACTCAAGACTGCCGCCAAAGGCATTGCCGAACTCGTCACAGTGACAGGCCACGTCAACGTTGACTTCAGGGATGTCGATGCCGTGATGCGCGGCAGCGGCAAGGCAATAATGGGTTCAGCCATCGCCGAAGGTGAAGACAGAGCCGACAGAGCCATCAGAGAAGCCCTCGAATCACCGCTTCTTACCGAATCAGACCTGACCGGAGCAAAAAACATACTACTTTACATCCATTCAGGCACCACCGAAGTGACCCTCGACGAAGTCAACGACATGCTCGACTATATCCAGCAGAGTACAGGCCACGTCTCCGACATCATCTGGGGTAACGGCAGAAACGATGCCCTCGGCGAAGCCATCAGCGTAACCGTCATCGCATCGGGATTTCCCGACACTGAAGACCAGCAACCTGTGACGCACGTGATGTACACCAACGCCAGTCCGGAACTCAACGAACGCAAGAGCGAAGAACCAAAGGTTGAAGAAAAGGAAGAACCAAAGGTTGAAGAGAAGGAAGAACCAAAAGTTGAAGAGAAAGTTGAAGAAAAGCCGGAGATAAAGATTGTTACGCATAATGAAACCGTGGAATCTGCATCGAAGGAAGTACAAACGCCGGAAAGAATAATCCATCATCTTGTCGAAGAAGAAAAAAATGAAGAAAATGACGACGAACTGACTACAAATGAACAGCCTGCCGCTACAAATCCCCGCCCCGACTCCAACGACAGAACTCAGAACGACAACGTCTTCCAAAGTGCTACGCCATCCATCAAGAAATACGACAACCCATTTGTCAATAACAACGATGATGACGACTTCGGACTGAAAAAATTCGATCAGACACAACAAAGACAGCCTTCGGCCATGGTGCAGACACAAGTTAAAACCATCGCGAAAACCATCATTGACCCAAACGAAGAAATGAGACGTAAGAGACTTAACGGCCTCTCCGACGCAGTGCATTCCATGTCGTCATTCGAATACTACGAAAGCGTTCCGGCATACAAACGCCTCGGACTCGAGATAGGCAACAACACCTCCAATGAGGAATTGTCGAACTATTCGGCTGGAAAAGACGAACTGACATACGGGGAAAACTCTTATCTTAACGCCAAAGTTGACTGATAATGAAAAGATTAGCCATATTCGTTTCAGGTAATGGTACCAATCTGCAACGCATCGCAGAATATTTTTCGCAGAAAAACGACGTCGAAGTGAGCCTTGTCGTATGTAACAACGACAAGGCATACGCCAAAGAAAGGGCGAAGAACCTCGGTATCCCGCTGAAAATGATAACTAAAGCAGAATTTTCAGAACAATCCTTCGCCGACGAACTCAAAAAGATGCACATCGACCTGATAGTCCTTGCTGGCTTCCTATGGCTCGTCCCTGCGACTCTCATAACGGCATTTCACAACAGAATCATCAACATACATCCCGCCCTGCTACCCAAATACGGTGGAAAAGGCTTTTACGGCGAACATGTTCATCAGGCTGTTGTTGCCGCAAAAGAACAGTTTTCGGGTATAACGATTCATTATGTCAATGAGAAATACGACAGCGGCGACATCATTTTTCAGAAAGAAGTCGCTCTTGACACAAATGAGACAGCCGACAGCCTCGCTGCCAAGATTCACGTCCTCGAACAGGAAAACTTCCCTGTAGTAATCGAAAAACTATTGAAACAGATATGAAACGTTCCTTCAAACCAGGCACAATGATTTATCCGCTGCCCGTCGTGATGGTAAGCTGCGGCGATATTGACGGAAAATACAACATCATGACGGCAGCATGGACCGGCACGCTGTGCAGCGAACCGCCCATCTGCTACGTCTCAATAAGAAAAGAACGCTTCTCTTACAACATCATCAAGGAAAGCGGCGAATTTGTGATAAACCTCACGACGGAAGAACTCGCCCGCGCAACAGACTGGTGCGGCGTGAAGTCGGGACGCGACTGCAACAAGTTTCACGATATGGGACTCACTCCGGAACGCGGACAAGTGGTAAAGGCGCCACTCATAGCGGAGTCGCCGCTCAATATCGAATGCAAGGTTATCAAAACAGAAGACCTCGGCTCCCACACAGTGTTCGTCGCCGAAGTCGTGGCAGTCGATGCTGATGAAAAATATTTCGACAAAGGCACCGACGCATTCCAACTGAACCACTCAGGACTCATCGCATATTCACACGGTAAATACTACACTTTGGGAAAACAACTCGGCGGATTCGGCTTCTCGGTGAAGAAAAAGGCAAAATAAAATTTTTTTAGAACTTGCCTATAGAACCTGTCCTGAATAATTTCGCACCAAATCAACCGCACTTCGAGTAACCGCAGTTTCTGCAGTGTTTGCAGCCGTCTTCAAAGACAAGAGGCTCACCGCATGTCGGGCATTTCTCTTTCTCATCGACTGTGCCGTTTGGAATATAGCGTTTCAAGGCACGCGCAATACCGTTTTTCCACGTGTTGATATTGTCTTCGTCAACATTCAGGTGCTGAATCAAATCGACAACCATGGCAATCGGCATTCCCTGACGCAACACGCCGCTGATGAGCTTGGCATAATTCCAGAACTCTTTGTTCGACGAACGCGAAAGACCTTCCATCATACCCTTATAACCCTGTTTATCAATGTATTGGAAGTCGTAACGCGACTTACCGTCTTCATCTTTGTTCTTGATAATCCAACCTGTCTCGACGAAAGGAGGAATGAAGAAGTCGTCCGACTTGCCGAGGAAGATTTCGTATGGTTTATTGTCTATCTTTCCGACGAAAGCCGTCCACTTCTCATAATTATTTTGGAATTTGACGACATCGCATTCAAGAGTCTTCGGGCGCACCGGAGGACGATTTTCGATGATGGCGGCAGCGGCTTTTTCCTCTTTCTTGTCTTCTTTCTTAACAAGAACAGCCGAACGCGAGCCGTCACGATAAATTGTCATCCCCTTGCAGCCGCATTCCCAAGCCGTCTGATAAATCTTGCTGACGAGTTCCTCGGTGACGTCAGAAGGCACATTCACGGTTACGCTGATGGAATGGTCAACCCATTTCTGAATATCGCCCTGCATCTTAACCTTGCTCACCCAGTCGATGTCGTTAGATGTCGCCTTGTAATAAGGTGATTTTGATATTATTTCCGCGAGTTTATCGTCGTCGTAACCTTTGACTTCCTCAACGTTATATCCGTTCACTTCCAACCACGTCATAAACTTGGGGTGGAAGACGTTGTATTCTTCAAAACTGTTGCCGTCGCTGTCGGTATAGTTTATCTTCGACTCTTTGTCGTTCGGATTGACTTTGCGGCGGCGTTTGTACGAGACCATGAAGACCGGCTCAATGCCTGATGTCGTCTGCGTGCAGATACTCACCGAGCCTGTCGGCGCGATGGTAAGCATTGCGATGTTGCGGCGACCATATCTGAGCATGTCCTTATAAAGATTCTCATCCATCTCGCGGAGGCGCTTGATGAACGGGTTGTTCTTCTCGCGATCTGCATCAAAAACCTCAAAAGCACCGCGTTCCTTCGCCAATGTGACCGACGAGCAATAAGCCTCGTGTGCAAGAAGTTTGTGTACATCTGTCGAGAACGAAATCGCATCTTCGGAAGCGTAACGTTTGCCGAGAGCTGCCAACATATCGCCTTCGGCGGTGATGCCGATACCTGTACGGCGGCCTTGCAAAGCCTTTCTGCGTATGTTCTTCCAAAGGTTTATCTCCGTAGCTTTCACTTCTTCCTCTTCAGGGTCGGAATAAATCTTTTCAAGGATGGCATCCACCTTTTCAAGTTCGAGGTCGATGATGTCGTCCATCATACGCTGAGCCATTCTGACGTGTTTGGAGAAGAGTGCCGTGTTAAACTTCGCCTCCGAAGTGAAAGGTTTCTCGACATAACTATAAAGATTGATGGCGAGAAGACGGCAGCTGTCGTAAGGACAGAGCGGTATCTCTCCGCATGGGTTTGTACTTATAGTTCTGAAGCCGAGGTTGGCATAGCAGTCCGGCACCGACTCGCGGATGATGGTATCCCAGAAAAGGACTCCCGGTTCAGCCGAAGCCCAAGCGTTATGTATTATCTTATCCCAGAGTTTGCGGGCATCGATGGTTTGCGTAAATTTCGGATTATCGGAGTCAACAGGATATTGCTGGACGAAGGGTTTGTTCTCAACAACGGCACGCATGAAGTCATCAGTGATACGGACGGAGACGTTGGCATTCGTTATCTTGCCCTGAACCATCTTTGCGTCGATAAAGCGTTCCGCATCCGGATGTTTTATACTGATACTCATCATCAAAGCACCACGGCGACCGTCTTGCGCGACTTCCTTGGTGGAGTTGGAATAACGCTCCATGAAAGGCACCACGCCAGTTGAAGTCAAGGCACAGTTTTTAACCGGACTGCCGGTAGGACGGATATGTGAAAGGTCGTGACCGACTCCGCCTCTGCGCTTCATCAGCTGAACCTGTTCCTGATCTATCTTCATGATGGCGCCGTACGAATCAGAACTGCCTTTTGTACCTATCACAAAACAGTTTGAAAGAGACGAAATCTGAAGGTTGTTACCTATTCCGGCCATAGGACTGCCCTGAGGCACGATGTAACGGAAGTCCTTCAATACATCAAAAATCTCCTGCTCGCTCATCGGATTGGGATAACGCTTCTCAATACGCGCAATCTCCGACGCAATACGATGATGCATATCGTCAGGCGTAAGCTCAAAGATGTTTCCGTCGCTGTCCTTCAGCGCATATTTATTCATCCACACGTCGGCGGCCAGATTATCACCATGAAAATACTCGACCGTTGCCTTCAATATCTCTGCCGTGGAATAAGTTCTTCTCTCCATTTTTTCCTGCTCCTTTACTTCCTGATTGAACTCTTTTTTTGACTGATTATCCGCATACACTTTCTCTTCAAAAAACTTGTTTTCGTTCCTGATTTCGACAAGTTTTTCGCCTAAAGACTTCTTCTCATCCTTCAAATCGAACAAGCCCAACCCCGAGAAAAGGCCTAAACTTTCCTGTTGTTTTTTATTAGCCGCCATATTACTGATAATCAATTGTTTTTATGTGTAATAAGGTAATTTTTCGTTTTCAATTATCGTCTTGCAAAACTATAAAAAGAATTTATTCACGCACAAAAATCTTCCCGTTTTTTTTATCAACGTATTTTGTTAATAAATTTTAAGATAAATATTTTTTTGCCGTGCCAAAATATCCAAACTTTGCATAAAAAGAATAAGGAAAAATAGATGTTAAAGATAGAAAGACTTATTTTCAATCCAATTGGTGTCAACACCTACATTGTGAGCAACGACAACGACGACTGCATTATCATCGACCCGGGCTGTTATGGCGAAAGCGAAGAAATGATGTTGATAAGTTATATTGAACATAAGAAATTAAATATCAACGATTTAATATTCACGCACGGACACATTGACCACATGGCCGGGGCTTACGCGCTACAACAGCGTTTCGGTGTTGATTTGGCGGCTCATCCCGATGGTTTCGAGTATTTCAAAAAATCGTGGATGTTTGCGGCTGCCTTCGGATGGAATTTTGACATGAAGAAAGTCGTCGTTCCGAAAAAGGAGCTGCACGACAACGACATCATAAAAGTAGGCGATGACGAATTAAAGGTAATTCTGACGCCGGGTCATGCGAAGGGAAGTATTTGTCTTTATTGTGAAAAAGGCGGTTTCGTCTTCACCGGCGACACACTTTTTGAAGGAAGCTATGGACGTTACGACCTTCCCGGAGCAAGTAGAAAAGAATTAAAAGCCAGTCTTTTACGTTTATTCGAACTTCCAAATGAGACTGTCTGCTATCCTGGACACGGCGGCGAAACGACTATCGGCGACGAGAAACGCAGAGGACTGACAGAAGAATTATGAACTGATTGAACGCACCCTCCTAAACCATGTTCGACTCCCTGCGGTCGCTCACAATTAGCCGTTAGCCGTGAGCTTTTGACGATTTGACAATTTGACTTTTTGACTTTTTGACCTCTTAACTTCAGAACGTCTGAACTTCTTGACCTCTCTTTACTTTCTTTATTTTCTTTACCTTTTAACCGTTTAAGGTCAAAAAACATTACGAATTACGCATTACGAATTACGCATTAAACTTGTCGCGCCGACGATTGTTCGACTCCCTGCGGTCGCTCACAATGACGTGCGACAATTGGGAGGACTAAACAGAGATTGTTCGACTCCCTGCGGTCGCTCACAATGACGGCGTCAATTGGTGGTATAAGTAGTTGTTGGTGTTGCGGCTTCGCCGCAACACCAACAACTACTTTTTTTAGTTTTTTCAAACAAACCGCCCGTCATTGCGACCGAGCGTAGCGAGTGGAGCAAACCCATGTTAACGAACAACTTCCTCTCGCGACCGAGCGAAGCGAGTGGAGCAAACCCACGTTAACAGCTGCAAAGTGGCTGCCGGACAACGGCTTGGTAGCCCGCCTGCGGGCGGGCGCCGTTGCCCATGCAACCACCCCGCAGCAGGACGGGGCTTCTTCTTCCTCGACAAGGCAGGTTAAATTCTAAGAACTACCGAGCAGCACGCACAGGACGCACAGCGCACCCGTGGTACCGGACGTTGTTGCTCTGCGGATTGACATCGCCCGAATTGAAGTACATGTAGTACGCGTCGTTGGGATAGGACGAGTAGAGCGAACTCGACCAGTACCTGATGCTGTACGGCAGCACGACGGGCAGCCGCAACCTCCTTCAGGGCAGCGGCCTGAAGGTGACGATAGGCGGTGTCAAGCACGACTACGACTGCTTCGACCCGAACTTCCGCGCCCACGCCTCGACGCGCTGGGAGGTGCGCTTCGACCCCGACGACAAGAGCAGGGTGCTGGCGGTGAACGAAGACGAGACGCTGCGCTTCATGCTTGAGGAGAAGTACGTGCAGCCGATGGCGCTTGCCGACCGCAGGGAGGGCGACCGCGCCGAACTCGACCGCGTGCTTGACTTCAACCGCCGTCAGGAAAACAGAATCACGGAGCGTCTCGGCGGCTACTTGGACACGGCGGCGGCGCTCATCGACAACACGAAGGCGCTCGACACACTGCAGAAGCTCATGATAACAGACTCGCGCGGCCAGCACAAGGACAGACGCAACGACGCGCGGTTAGCAATCGAGGCCAACACCGTCTTCGAGACGACGGAAGAACCCATTTACGCAGACTATTAATCAGTAACCAGTAACCAGTAATTAGTAATTAGTAATTAGTAATTAGTAATTAGTAATTAGTAATTAGTAATTAGTAAT
>JAKSNC010000014.1 GCA_024400195.1 Bacteroidales bacterium | reverse complement strand
TTTGACCTATAGCGACATACACAGACTAAAAATCCTGCAAATTGACCTATACGTCCAAAATCGGAGGATTTTTTATTTTGTTTAACCGCTTTTTCGCATCGTAAATTCCTTTTGACATTTTGACGATTTGACACTTCCCCACCCTCCTCTCGGCTTATCAAAAAAGTTTGACTGTGTCAGACTTTTTTTTCGCCTCGGGATAGTTCAAGCAAGCTTGACTCTCCTCTCAGCTTATCAAAAAAGTTCTAACTGCTGCCCCGGAGCTTCCACCTTCTGAGGCTTCTGAGAATAGAAAACCTCTATCTCACCAAACTGCTTGTCGGTGATGCAGAGAATTCCGACCTGCCCGAATTCCGGCAGCATTGACTTCACACGTTTGATGTGGACATCGGCATTTTCCCTGCTCGGACAATGACGCACATACGCCGAAAACTGAAACATGGTGAATCCATCTCCCATAATGTGCTTGCGGAAATCTGCCGCCGCTTTGCGTTCTTTCTTCGTCTCGGTTGGAAGGTCAAAAAGCACGAGAACCCACATAATCCGATATTCGCTAAAACGGTCCATTTCAAATTTCCATATAGGGATATGAAATCCGACGCGATTCTCCGTTGAAACATTTATAGAGTGACGCCGTCGTCTGCGTCGCAGCCACCATCAACGGGCGTCTTTGTCCATCAATTGTCACTTCCATCACCGGAATGCCGAGAAGCTGCCGTTTGAGATCGGTGTTAAGATGACTGCAGTCCGCGCCGCTGTCGAGAATCTGTAACACGAGTTCGTCAACGTATGGGCGATACGGTTCCATGATGTCGTCCGCCAGGCAATAAGCGTTATAGCGGTTGTGATGGTGTATTCCCAACGTCGGAAGCAGTCCGCTTGACACCAGGGCGCGTGCCACTACCCCACGCAAAATGGCATAGCCGTAATTGAGCAGATTGTTTGGACAATCGTCTTCGCGGCCTCGTGTGAAATCTTCGATTTCCGGAAACAGCATCTTCCAATAATAAGCTGCGGCACGGCCTTCAAGATTTTCAGTATCACCGCTTTTAACATCGCGCTCCCAAGCCCGCATATTCCCCACCTCCACATCACGATGATGTTTTAGAACGGCGGCCTGATTGTGGATCTTTGCCTGAACAGTCTGTTGCCAAAGCTGTTTGCGGAGAGGCAGCGACGACTCGATTTGAAGTTGAAACCTCTCGCTTTGCGTAGTATTGCCCGACAGAGGCAGAAACATTCCCGAAGGCAAATGCTTGTCGTTGCAGGTGATGACGGCGCAGTTGTTGGCGAGAAGTGCGTCTAACACGCCTTGTGTAATGGTTATCTGCCTGTTGTCAAGAACGACGATACCGATGTCCTCAATCGGAATAGTCGTCGTGGCCTCACGTTTTAGGATGTCGGAGACATCGGCTTTTTCAACCTCGGGCATCTTTATCACCAACTGACCGTTATTCAACGACAGATAAGCCGGATTTCCGAAACAAATGGTGCGCTTAATCATGATTACTCTATTAGGTTGTTCTCGTTTTTATTAAGCAGGAAGTTCTCTTTTGAGACAATGCTGTGCCCTATTTCTTTTTCCGTGGCTTCACGGGCAATGCCGGCAACTTTTCCGCCGCGTTGGGCTATCTTTTTATTTTCATTAAAGGAGTTGGGCTCTTCTTTCTCAGAAATTTCAGTCGTGACGCGTTCGCCAAGCATTGTAAAAATAAGCTCAAGGTCGTTCATGTGGTCACGCAGGTTCTGGTTCTTTTTGGTGAGGCCTTTGAATTCCTTGTATTCAGAAGGAGTCATTCCGAAAGTTGCTTTGCTGATTTCTGCGGTAAGAATAGCAAAATCCTGTTCCTTGGTAATGCCGCGTTTTTTCCATTCATCCGTGAGATTTTGCCTGATGGCAATTCCGCGCAGTCGTTTGTCAATCCACTCTTTTGGGTAACCTTTCTTTTCGTAAAGTTCTTTCATCCTTTCCTGTGCCAGTTCAGGATTTTCTATTTCCTGCAATCTTTCGTAGCCCACATGCGCCAACCATTGCTTGAAAGGTTCCGCATTAGGTGACGGAATGGATTGAATGATGCGCAGCAGGGATTTGACGTTGGCGCAATCGGTATTTCGCATTTTCCCATCTGGAGCCGATAATTTCAACTGTACCCAAATTGGGTACGTTTCATATTCTTTCAAATCACGATCTTTCATCTTGCGCCAATACTGGCGGGGATTGGGAGAGTCTGTTAATACTTCCACCACATCAACAACGGAAAAATACCATTGTTCTTCTTCTTCATTCCAAGTGGAACGGATTTTTTTGTCTTGAAACAGTTTGATGTTGCTCATAGTTTTGTGTTTTTGGGTTAATGAATAAGTTGGTTATTCCACGCTACAATTGTTTATTTCAATGATATTTCCTAAACGATCTACCTTTATTGGAACGCAGACTTCTTTAATCATTTCGCCTGTGATAGAACGCTCCATTTTATTCAAAGATGAGAATTCTAATTTGTCAATTATTGGACTCGCAACTTTTTGATAGACAAAGAAACATTGAGGACCGCTGGACGATACCATTTTATAAATTCTCGTCTTGTCATCAACAGTTGTTTCTCCATTCTTAGGCAAATAAACCAAGTCGCCTGGGGAAAGAGAAAATAAGAAATGTGTATCTTGCGCAACCTCGTTGGTCTCTTTCAAGATTTTATCTAATTCACTTACCCAATTTTTGGTGAAACGTTTTTGGCAATCAATGACTAAGTTAAGAGGAACGGTAACGAATGAACGTTTTTTGTCATTATTTTCATAAACGAAGAAAAACAGGTTCGTTCCTTTGGCTGCTTCCACAAATTTCTTTCCTTTGTTGCCTATCTGTCCGATAGCGAATTTGTCGGCTTTTTCAAAACGGCGCACTTTGTATATTGGTTTGTGTAATTTTCCATTGTTGAGAGCGACTATGTTTTGATTCATTTCATCAATGCCATCAGCGCAGAATGCTAAGACTGGGTCATTGTTTTTTGCTGCCAAGTGTGCTCTGAGAATTTTCTGAATGCCCGTATCGGTAATGCCTTCAATTTTCTTGATGGCTGCATCGTATGTTGTGGCACTGGAAAAATAGGAAACCAAATCACTGATAAAGCGAGTTGCAAAATAGCGATCTTTGGTATCTTTAGTAAAATAGTAAACCTCTATTTTTTTGAGATCGATATCCGACCAGACGTCTTTGTTGTCCTCAACATATTTCTTGATGTATTTAGCATCTCTGTTTTCACCAAGCAGTTCCAATACTTTCTCTTTGAAATCTTTGTTGACGATGGTTTTTGGATTCTTTAGTGCTTCATTCAGTGAAACTTCTTTCTTGAAGCGCAGATTGATTTCTCCCCAACCAGTGGCAGCGTGCAGGGATTTGCGGATGGCCCAACTTTCGCCCTTTTCTTGCTTGATCATCACCTTTTTGCCATTTTCAAAATGCTGATAATGGTTGACCATTTTGTTAATGACACGCAGATTCTGTTTGAAACTGACCACAATATTTTCCAATGCACTTTGTGCGTCTTGTGTAAAAGTTTTCCAAGGTTTGAAGAATTCTTTTGGAACAAGCCTTTTGGTTTTTTCACCATCAACCCAACATCCATCTGAATTTTTGACTTTTTTAGAGATTTCTTCTGTTTCGTAACGGCGCAGTTTGTGGGAAAGTGCATATCTGTTTTCTTTGTGCTCAGACATAGCAGATTCGTTGTTCAACAGATTTACATGGTCTCGGGTGGTGCAGGCGATAACGACGGCATCCATAGCGTGATGTCGGTGATCGATACGCTTTTTGTTGAAACCTTTCTGCAATTCCAAAGGCATAGCGGGAATGATTTCACCACTTGTATTGGTAGAGGTGAAATGTGTGGAATTGGTCAGCTCGTTCATTCTGATGAATCGAGGCAGAATAATGCGGTTCCAAATGTCATTCATTCCCCAATCTTTCTTTAATCTATCAGTAATGTTTCCGTTGCAAGAAATAAGATTTTTGGAGACAGCTTCTTGTTCCAAGTTGCCATTTTCATCCTTTTCACGAACGATATTGGATAGAATACCTTTAATATACTTGCTGATGTATCGGCTGTCGTTCAATTGTCTTTCGATGAATTTGTCGGGAATATCATCCATCAACAGTTTTTTCATCTTGGATGGATTTTTTGCATAATGTTTTCTGACAAAATCCTGATAAGCGTCTATTGAGAATATTTCGACGACTTTTCCTCCGGTTAAAGTGACCTTTTCGCCTTTGTAGTTTTTGATAAATTCAAACCCTAGTCGATTGTCTTTTAATTTGTTTACTTCTGATTCGCAAATAATCTTGTTGCTGAAAGAATCATCAAAATATCGAGATTGCGGGATGACGTGCTCTATTTCATATGCTGTGGTGAATAGTTTACTCAATGGAATCATTTCTCCTGTATAAGGTGAGCGATATTTTTGTTCGAGCCAACACTTATAGCGAAGTACGTCATTTTTAGATGGTTGTGCGGCTTTTGATATTTTGGAAACGAATTCAAAATCGCTATCCTCGTTAGACAAATTCAGCAGCGCGTCTTCCTCGTAGATTCTCAAAATATCTTGTTGTGTAGGAGAATATGGTCGTACATTCTCAATGCCAAATTCGGGATTTTGAAACTCCATCAGCATTGCTTTGATGCGCAGGTTGGTGTTTTCATTCTCGTTGATGCGTTCAGTCATCTTTTTGCGCTTGTCAGCAGGATTTTTCATCTCGCGGCCCAATTCGACGTGTATTTCATCAATAGTCCCAACCTGTTTCCAAATGTCGCGCACGGTACGCATAGTTTCTGTAACAACTTGCTCAACAATGGGATTTCGCATAGAATGCTGCTTGAAGTCTTTCAACCATTTGTCAATGTCTTCTGGTTTTTCCCACTTCTGAATATCGCTGGCTTCCGAATGTCTGTCGTAAACTATATAACAAGCAAGCCAGATTGGAAGTCCTTTGAAATGGGAGATTTCAGTAAGATTGATGGCTTTTTCACGCACACGATTGCGGATCTTTTCATCGTATTCTCCCGAAATAATTTTCTCAATCCTATCAAGTGTTTTCGCATCAATATTGTCCTGATTCCAATATTTACCCATGCGCATCAGTGCCAACAATTTCTTGATGGCCTTCTCCGAATAAGAACCGTAATCTTTTTCGTCAAATTTGGCTTTCTTCAAATTCTCAATGCTTTCATCAGAAAAACCGGCTTCCAAAAGTTTATGATAAATGCCTTTAGAATTATTTCGTTTGTTTTCAGCAAAAACCGCATCAATTTCAGTCTTGGAATTCACAGAGTAAAGCAGGTGCCAAAGTGCATATTCTAATTCTTTGGTGAGTTTTGTTTTATCCTCTTTAGTGAGTTTTGCCAAAAGAATGGCGCGTGTTTTGTTGCATGGATATATCTTATCTTCCACATAATTCCAACGGAATGGCAGTGCGGAGTCTTTCACTTTAGGCTTCTTGATTTTGAAATATGTAGTCAAAAGAGAATCTTGGGTAATTTCTTTTTTGTCGTTCAAAAAATCAAACAGAGCTACCAACTCCTCTTCTGAACGGATGAATTCGTTGGTTACATCAACATCGGTTTCAAGTTTGCCCGTTGATGCAGTTCCGAACAAGTCCATTTGCCCGTCGTTTACAAATCTTTCTCTCTGATAAATTTTCAAATTTTGTACAAACTGCCACAAACGGAATTCTTGGAACAAAGGATTGGATTTGGCAACACATTTAATGGGATATTCTTTACCTTCTTTGTCAAAATGAGATTCGTATGGGCAATTGGCGATTGTGGATTTTTTGCTTTTTAACGGACGCTGATAAAACAGGACGTCTTCAACGAGCAAATAAGTAAAATCTCTGGAGGCAATGCTGTTTCTATAGTCATCATTAGACGGATAAAGTTCTTCAATGCAGGCAGCAAACAACTTAGGATCGTTTAATTCTGGAATAAACTCTTTCTGCTTATTGATGATTGCTTTTAATTCGTCTTTGAAATACTTCCTTTCAATGGTGCGCACCAGTTTTCCGATGATTTTCTGGTCGGGATTATTCAGCAGGGAATTGTAAATGTATTCGCCGACGGTATTGCCGGAATCAATGATGGATTTTTCGGTCTTTAATTTTATTTTGGAATACATTTGGTCCTTGCGTTTACTATCCATCTTGTCTATTTCATCAAAAGTAGGCAAGAAAGAAAATTCGGTTTTTTGGCTTCCGTCTTTAAGGATGGTCACTTTTTTAACAAAATCACGTGTTGTTCCTTCCCAAAACGAAATATCGTTGTAGAAAGCAGCCCTATATGGCTCTTGCTCGTTTTCTAAGGAAACTTGGTACCAATATTTCTCGTATTTTTTATCTTTTTCTTGCTTTTCAACTTTTAATATTTTGGTTGAAATAATTGTTTCTTCGACATCGTTTCTTTGTTCCTCTTCCTCGTCCCTCAACTGATTATAACCACGTTTTTGGTTGAATTGAAGAAGAATCCAAGCAAACTCTTCTTTGGTAATTGCTTGTGTCAGTGCTTTTTTGCGAAGATAATAAACGGTCCAGTCCAATGGAACTTTTTTGCCACCGCTAACTAATCCGGGTTGATTTTCAGCAAAATCGGCAAGCATTTCTTGAAATGAATCCATAAACAAAAAACGACCATTATCCCATGCCAATTTAGGTTCGCTTTCTTTCAGAAAATGTCCGTATTTATCTAATTTTTCAGCATAATGTTTCGGAATGAAATCCATTACGGACAAAACACGATGCAATCTTTCGCGGCGAAGCAGATAACGTTCATGCAAACGACGAACACCTCTTAACCCTGTGCGTTCCGATGTTTGAGATTTAGTATTTCCCTTGTCAAAATCTCCTAAAATGGTTGCGTCCATTGGAATGATTCGACTTCCCATTCCCTCAATTTTCTGAGGGTTCCCTTCACTATTTGTGCTGACTACCGCCCAGCCTATGCTGTTCGTCCCCAAATCCAAACCTAATATATTTTTCATACAAAAATGTTTATTTCATTGTTAGAAACAAATGTAATAAAAATTTTAACTTTTTTTTGCGATAAAACGAACTATTTTTTTTGTACTTTTGCAGGACAAAATTTCAAGCAATTCACAATAAGGATTATTCCGTTGTGAAAACATTTAAAGCGGGGCGGTTTTTATCGCCTCGTTTTTTTTACTAACTTTACCATAAATAAAGACAGAACGCCATGGACGATTACGAAGACGAATACGACTCTTCTGAAGAATTTTTGGAATACGACAGCCTCTGCCCCGCCGATGACGCACCTAACGACGGACGCTTGAGCGATGAAGACGAAGAAGCTTTCCAAGAGGCTTACGAACAATGGAAAGAGGACTGCATCGGGATTCCCTGGTATTACAGGGACGAACCACCGCAAAGAAGCGACTTCGCCGGCTACACCGAGCGGATGCGCAACCAACCGCCCACACAAAACAACGGCTGTATGGTCTTCCTGACCGTCGTAGGATTCGTGATGCTTATAATACTGACATCAACGTATTGAAATTCAGTAGTCAAATCGACATTCCTTACTGTAGAAAATTTTAGCATTCTTCCATTTCGTCCCGCAAATCAGACAAAACTTTGCCATTGTGGCTGAAATATTTTGGGCCTTGATAGGCATCAGCTGCATTGCGCTTGTCATCAGGCATAAATGTCGCTGCAAAATTCGACAATTTGTAAATTCTACCTTCAAATTCTATGGTATTGTCCGAAGCGACTTTAACAATTTGTCCTGTAGGAATAAACGTAATTGTCTCTCCCACTTGAATATCAACCATTGAGAAGCGGAAATTAGGGCGTTGCTTGCGATGCTCTGATGGCTTTGCAATATCGCCTGTCGCCTCTATTTCTTTCGCTTCCAGACTGATGATTTCAATTTCCGCATCATCCAAAGTCATGGCAATATCTTTCAAAATATCCAACGCAACGTATGGATTTACATTGAAAAACTCCCTATTTTGCCTGATGCGCAAATCGGTCAGTCGGTCAATAGTTTTATGAACAAGTTTCTCTACTTCGTTATATTTTACGGTTTTAAGTGTTGCAAAAATTTCAAAAGGCAATGGAACCGCCGTATTATCAAGTTCTTTTGACCTCACATCAACAGGACGCGAACTTTTTCCGATTTTCACCCAATCTTCCTTAAAACTCGGATTTGTCAAAATATATACAAAACCTTGTGCATCTTCCTTGACCATAACTTTTGTTGTTGTTTACTGTCTAAACTTTTTCTAATTCGAGGATTGTGATATTACGTCCGAAAAACAGAGACGCGATAAATTCCGCCCGAAAAATAGAGACGCGATAAATCGCGTCTCTACGGGACGGAACATAAATTCAATTATTTCGCGATTTCCTTCTTGAGACGTTCCGTCAGCATTGGAACAATCTTGTGAAGGTCACCGACGATACCGAGATCGGCTGCGCTGAATATAGGTGCGAACTTGTCTTTATTGATGGCAATGATATAACCCGACTCTTCCATACCGGCAAGATGCTGGATAGCTCCCGAGATACCGCAAGCCATATAAAGATTCGGACGCACTGTCTTACCAGTCTGTCCGACCTGATAAGCGTGGTCGATAACGCCAGCATCAACCATAGCACGCGACGACGAGACCATTCCGCCAAGCACGTCGGCCAAAGCCTGGAGTTTGTCAAATCCTTCTCTGTCGTGGACTCCCCTACCGCCTGAAACTAAAATCTTTGCATCGGCGATATCGGCGGCCTGCTTGCTGTTTTTGACAGTCTCAAGAACCTTCACCTTGAACTTGCTTGTGTCGAATTTGGCTTCAAACATCGTCACAACGCCTTTTCTGCCGGCTTCGCACTGACGTTTCTGCATAACGCCTGGACGCACTGTTGACATCTGAGGACGCGTGTTCGGACAGATGATGGTTGCCATAAGGTTGCCGCCAAAAGCCGGACGTGTACTACGGAACTGTTTCTCACCAGTCTTCTCGTCATCGGCGATTTCAAGTTTGGTACAGTCGGCAGTAAGACCAGTCCTGAGTCTTGATGCGAGACGCGGGGCAAGGTCACGGCCTATCGTCGTTGCTCCGTAAAGCACGATGCCTGGTTTCCTATCCATAATAATCTGATAGACGACCTGCGAATATTGTTCTGTAAGATAGTCCTTCAATTCGGGGCTGTCACAGACGACGACTTCGTCGGCACCCATCTCGATGAGGCTCTGGGCCTTCTCTTTGACACCATATCCTGCAAGTATCGCCACGACTTTTTCGCCGAGAGCGTCTGCAAGGTCACGGGCCTTACCTAAAAGTTCGTATGCAACGGATTGAATCTCACCGTCACGTTGTTCAGCGAACACATAAACGTTTTTATAATCTTTGATTTCCATGGCAATAACTTTTAGATGATGTGTTTTTCTTTCAATTTATTGATAATAATCTCAACGGCCTCTTCGTTGGTGACTTCGTGAACCTCTCCCGGAGCCTTCATAGCCTTCGGGAACGACTGGAACACCTTTGTCGGCGAGCCTTTCAGTCCGAGTTTTTCCTCTTCGACGTCAATCTTGTCGGCACTCCACACTTCGACTTCCTTATTGTAAGCCTCCATGATACCTGAGACGCTCATGTAACGAGGTTGGAAAGCGGAAGCGAGAACGGTAAGGACGCATTTTCCTTCGACTTCGAGAGTCTGAACGCTGTCTTCGTTTTCCTTTCTGACGATGAGTTTGCTTCCGTTTCTCTGTGCATCGATGACGTATGAAACCTGCGGAAGGCCGAGATGTTCAGCCATTTCCGGGCCCACTTGCGCCGTGTCTCCGTCGATAGCCTGACGGCCTGCGATGACGAGGTCATGGTCCATGGTCTTGATTGCGCCAGCCAAAGCGTATGATGTCGCGAGGGTATCTGCTCCCGCGAACTTCCTGTCGCTCAACAGGATAGCTCTGTCAACGCCCATAGCGTAGGCTTCTCTGAGGATGACGTCGGCTTGCGGAGGGCCCATAGTGATGACGGTAATATTTGCGCCATACTGATCCTTCATTCTGAGAGCGAGTTCAAGTCCGCCCTTGTCGTCCGGGTTCATGATGCTCGGAACGCCGTCGCGGATAAGCGTGTTCTTTACCGGGTCGATTTTTATTTCGGTAGTATCCGGAACCTGTTTAATACAAACTATAATATTCATAAATCTTCCCTCCTATTTGAATAACTGACCTGCAATAACCATTCTCTGGACTTCCGAAGTACCTTCGTAAATCTCAGTAATCTTAGCGTCGCGCATCATACGCTCGACAGGATATTCGCGTGTATATCCGTAGCCTCCATGGAACTGGACGGCCTTCGTCGTCACCTCCATTGCTGTCTCGGCGGCGAAAAGCTTTGCCATGGCAGCGTCGGCGGTATAAGGCAGTCCTTTGTCCTTCTTCCAAGCCGCACTGCGGACGAGAAGACGGGCTGCTTCGACCTTAGTTTTGAGGTCGGCCATCTGGAACTGCGTATTCTGAAAAGCCGAGATGCTTCTTCCGAACTGCTTGCGTTCCTTGGTGTATTTGACTGTCTCGTCCATCGCGCCCTGAGCTATGCCGAGAGCCTGCGAAGCAATACCGATACGACCGCCATCAAGGGTCTTCATAGCGATGCTGAAACCTTTTCCGAGAGGTCCGAGGAGGTTTTCCTTCGGCACTTCGCAGTTTTCAAAAATAAGTTCGCATGTGGCCGAACCACGGATACCCATCTTCAATTCCTTCTTTCCAATGGAGAATCCCTTGAATCCCTTTTCAACGATGAAAGCAGAGATTCCTTTGGTTCCCAATGACTTATCTGTCATCGCCATAACGATAAAGACGTTTGCGTAAGCAGCATTGGTGATAAAAATCTTGCTACCGTTGAGAATCCATTTGTCGCCGGCATCGACAGCTGTGGTCTGCTGCATAGCGGCATCGGTTCCAGCATTAGGTTCGGTAAGTCCGAATGCACCGATCCATTCGCCTGACGCAAGTTTCGGCAAATATTTCATCTTCTGTTCTTCTGTGCCATGTTCAAGTATAGGAGCCATGCACAATGAGGTATGAGCCGAGACGATGACGCCTGTCGTAGCACATACTCTCGAGAGTTCTTCAACAGCCATGATATACATCTGGACTGTTCCGCCGGCACCACCATACTGTTTCGGCACCGGAATACCCATCAGCCCAAGTTTCGCCATCTTTTTGACGGTCTCTTCAGGAAAACGTTCCTGCTCGTCAACTTCGGCGGCCAAAGGCTTGACTTCATTCTCAGCAAATGACCTGATCATCTGCAAGAAGAGTTCTTCTGTCTTTGAATAACTAAAATCCATGATCTTTTTTTTAGAATATAGGAGTTAGGAGATAGTAGTTAGAATAGAATTAAGAATTTTTAGAAGACTGCATCTTTTTCATATAAGATTGAAGAAGTTTTCCGATTTCATCTGACAATGAATCAAGAACTTTTTCTTGTTCTTTTGAAATAAATTCCAAATCTCTTGACAGAACAATGTAATATTCACATTCTTCCAAAGAGCCTTGAGAAATATTAAAGAATTTCAACTTATCTGCTAAGGATTTTTTTGCATATCCCTCGGCAATGTTTCCCGCAATTGAAACTGCGGCTCTTTTGAACTGGGATGTCAATCCGTACATTTCGTCTTTTGGAAAAGACTGCGCGAATTTATAGACATTCAAGACAAACGAGTGCGCTTTTTGCCAAACGATAAGTTCCTTAAAAGACCGAGTCGCCATTCTAACTTCTAACTTCTAACTTCTATCTTCTAACTTCTTGTTTATTAATATTTATAGAATCCTTCTCCAGTCTTACGTCCGAGCAAACCTGCGCGAACCATCTTTCTCAACAAGGGATGCGGACGATATTTCGGATCGCCGAACTCTTTGTAGAGGACTTCCATGATAGCCAGGTTAACATCGTTTCCGATGAGGTCGGCAAGAGCCAACGGTCCCATTGGATGATTTGCTCCGAGCATCATGCACTTGTCGATATCCTCTGCGGATGCGATACCGTCGGCGAGAATACCGACTGCCTCGTTAATCATCGGGATGAGTATGCGGTTGACGACGAAACCGGGGGCTTCATTGACTTCGACCGGAGTCTTGCCTATCGAAGTCGCTAATTCAACGATGTTCTTGCACACTTCGGCTGAGGTGAGCTGTCCCTTGATGACTTCCACCAATGCCATACGGTCGGCGGGATTGAAGAAGTGCATTCCGATGAACTGTGAAGGACGCGTCGTTGAAGCGGCTATCTCAGTGATTGACAATGATGACGAGTTGGTCGCGAAAACCGTCTCCGGCTTGCAGATTTTGTCGAGTTCAGCAAAGACTTCTTTCTTCAGCTGCATTTCCTCGACGGCGGCTTCGATAACGAGGTCTGCATCGGCGAATGTGGCATAATCAGTCGTCGTGATGATGTTTTTCATGATGGAATCCATCACATCCTGAGTCATTTTGCCCTTTTCTACGAGTTTGGCGTACGACTTCGAGATGGAACCCATGGCCTTATCGATGCTTGCCTGCGAGCGGCTCTTCATCACAACAGGCATCTTGGCTGCAAAGGCCTTGACGATACCTTTTGCCATCGTACCCGTTCCAATAATGCAAATTTTCATGACTTTTAGGTTTAATGATTTAACTATTAAGATTTATACAATTTTGAAGTTTATTTACTATGCACAATTATTTTCGTTTTTCAATCAGCTGTTCCAAATGCTTCAGTTCTTCATCGTCCATTTGGTCGGCAAGTTGTGCGTCGGCTTGTTTGCGAAACTGGTCAAACTGCTTATAGACATCCTCAACACGGGCTTCCATTTCCTTATTGGAGACACTGCCGGAGTCGCGAAGCACATCTTTGTTTTGGAATTGAAGAAGAATATCAACATTCTGTCGCCAATAGTTGATTGTCAAGTCGAGACGTTCCTTCACACGGATTTCAGCCGATTCAAGGAAAAGTGTCGTAAGACGGTTGAGCAAGTCAATCTCATCAGCGCGGAGATAGTTCTTGGCGATATAGATGTCTTGCTTGCGCACCACCGAACCTTTCCATGAAGTGAGTGCCATGTTGGGCTGCGAAGCATCGGCGCGGCTGACAACGATTTCGGCAGCCGTTTGGTGAGTGACAGCGTAAAGCAGTTTATTCTGTGTTTCGGCGAATAACATCTGTGTAGCTTTGTCGGTGGAATCGTAGTCACTGCTTAGGGCAAATAAATCGCGTAGTTTCTGGTAGAATCGTTTCTCCGAAGCACGAATATCGCGGATGCGTTCAAGCAACTCATCAAAGTAGTCGGGACGGCCATCAGGGTTCTTGAGTCGCTCATCATCAAGTACGAAACCTTTCACGATGAACTCCTTTAAGTGCTGATTGGCCCAAATGCGGAATTGCGTGCCGCGTTTTCCCTTTACTCTAAAACCAACCGCCAAAACCATATCCAAGGTGTAAAAAGTGACATTGTAATGCTTACCATCAGCAGCAGTTATTAAATAATCCTTAATAACTGAATTTTTATCCAATTCATTTTCATTCAGTATGTTAGATATATGAATATTGACATTTGGAATCGAGGTGGCAAAAAGTTCTGCCATCTGCTTCTGGTTCATCCAGACATTGCCATCACGAGCCATCATCGTCACACTCACCTTGCCATCAATGGTGTTGTAGATAATGAGATTCTGCTTGTTTGGTACAATATCACTCATAATGCCTTTTTTGCTAAAATCCGCTTTCAGAATTTCAGAAATCAACTAACAGTTTGGGCAAACCAAGCTGTTAGCTGATAACTGATTGTAATTTATTTCCCTTTAAACATGACTTTTCTCTTTTCGAGGAACGCCGACATGCCGTTTTTCTGGTCTTCTGTCGCAAACAGCTTTCCGAACTCGACATTTTCGAGTGCGATAGCTTCATCGGCGGTCATATCGAAGCCATTGTTAATGCAGCGTTTAGCAGCCGCTATTGCCAACGGGGCGTTTCTGAGCATCTTACCTACCATGGCGAAGACGTTGTTCATCAGCTCCGCCGGCTCACAAACGGCATTCACGAGACCTATACGAAGTGCTTCCTGCGCGTCAATCATCTTTCCCGTAAAGATGAGTTCCTTAGCGTAGGCCTGACCGACGAGTTTCCACAGACGGTAAGTTCCCGAGAATCCGGGAATGATGCCGAGGCCGACTTCAGGCTGACCGAATTTGGCATTGACCGAGGCGATACGTATGTCGCACGCCATCGCAAGTTCACAGCCACCGCCCAAGGCAAAACCATTGACGGCTGCCACTGTCGGAATCGGGAGTTGTTCAAGCTTACGGAACGCACCTGCTCCGAGTTTCGACAACTCGAAACCCTCTTTTTCGCCGAGATGCACCATCTCAGAGATGTCGGCACCAGCCACAAAAGACTTCTCACCGTCGCCAGTGATAACCAACGACTTGACTCGGCTTAGGTCGATATTACTGACATAGTCGTCAATCTCACGCAAAATAGTTGAGTTAAGGGCGTTCAGCGTTTTCGGAGCAGATATAGTGAGCACCGATATGCCGTCATTCCTATCCTCTACCTTCAAATATTGATAGTTCATAATCAGAGACTTCAATCAATCATTGACTTGAGGTTTGGCGATACAATGAGTTTGGCCTCTGTTGCAGCCTGAATATCCTCGACAGTAAATTCAGGATGTTTCTCGGTAAGGACGATGCCTTCCGGAGTAATCTCCATAACACCCATCTCTGTGATAATCATATTAACCTGACCGGCAGCCGTAAGAGGCAGAGTGCATTCCTTCAAGATTTTCGGAGCGCCTTTCTGTGTGTGTTCCATGGTGAGAATCACGCGTTTTGCACCAACAACAAGGTCCATTGCGCCGCCCATGCCCGGAGCCATTTTTCCAGGAATAATCCAGTTGGCGAGATTGCCTTTTTCATCAACCTGAAGAGCACCCAAGAACGACACGTTTACGTGCCCGCCGCGAATGATGGCGAATGATGTTGCCGAATCGAAAGTGCTTGCTCCCGGATTGAGGGTGATGAAACCGCCACCAGCATTAATGAGGTTCTTGTCTTCCGTGCCTTCTGCCGGTGTGCTGCCCATGCCCATCGCACCGTTTTCTGTTTGAAGTGTCACCGAGACGCCTTCCGGAAGATAGTCAGGGATAAGTGTTGGAATACCGATTCCAAGATTGACGACATCACCGTCATGCAGTTCTTTAGCCGCCCTTTTAGCGATAACCTCTCTCATTTCGTTTTTATCCATAATTCGAAAAGTTTTATTTGTTAATTACTTAATTTCATACCAATGTAAAAGTATCTTTTTAAAGATACAAATTTACATATTTTATCCCCAAATTCAAAGACTGTTTTGAATTTTTACTTCATATTTCTTTTCACCATTTCCTGAACGATGAATGAAGCCACGTCATCAGCGTATGTGTTCATGCCGAAACCAGCATCAAAACCGAGTTCCTTGGCCAGTTCGTGAGTGACACGGGCACCACCGCAGCAGCAAATCATCTTGTCGCGCAGACCTTCGGCTTCCATCAGTTCGATGAAATTGGTCATGTTCTTAATATGAACATCCTTCTGGGTCACCGTCTGTGAAATGATCAATGCGTCAGCATGAAGTTCAATGCCTTTGGCGATAAATTCTTCGTTAGGAACCTGCGAACCAAGGTTGTAGGCTTCAATCATTTCGTAGCGTTCAAGTCCGTAGTGACCGGCATAACCCTTCATGTTCATGACAGCATCGATACCCACAGTGTGAGCATCAGTTCCGGTTGATGCACCAACAACGACAATCTTACGACCGATGTTTTCCTTGATGAACTTATCGGTTTCGTACATATCCATCGTGTTTGACTCGACTTTCGGAACATAAATTGTCGAGTAATCAACTGTGTGTGTGCAGCTTCCGTAGCAGTTGAAGAAAGTGAAGCCCGGAGTCAGCTCCTTGTAATAGACCACGCCCGGATTCTCCAATCCCATTTTCTTCATCATTTGTTTGGCAGCTTCGACAGCCTCCGCGCCACACGGCACCGGCAGCGTGAAACTCAGTTGCACCTTACCATCGTTCATGGTGTCGCCGTAAGGTTTGATTTTCGTTAAGTCTAAGGTTTTGTCGAAATCCTTAGCTTCCATTGAATATAATCCTTCGCTCATTATCTTGTAGTTTATTATTCGTTATAAAATTGGATTTTTTGACCCTTTGACAATTGGACTTATTTGACTTTTAGACTGTCTAATTGTCAAATTATCTAAATGTCAAATCGTCTTCTCTTATCTCTTACCTTTCATCAGTTCAACAAATGGGTTCAGGTAGTTTTCACCCTTCATGGTGACGCCTTCCAAACCCTTACCACCGTTCTTCGGGCGTTTCACATCGCCGAAGATACCCTTTTCGAGTGCCGTAAACAGACCTTCCTTGTTGATTTCTTCCAACAGTTTGATGGTGTTGTCAACCACTTCCTTAGCGCGGCGGCGGCAGATACCATCCTCGGCAAACTGCATTTCGTCGCCAATGCTCTTCATGTTGTTGAAGATATACTTGGCGTTTTCGATTGACAGGTAACGGTCGCTCATGAATGGTGTGTGGATGGCTTCGGTAGGCATACCCAAAAGCTGAATGCCTTGGTGCGTCCAAATGCCAATCATGTTGAACAAAGCATCCTGAATGTGACCACGGAAGATGTTGCCCGTCATGAACTTGGTAGGCGGCATGTATTTCAGCGTTGCCTTCGGGAAGATTTCGCGTGTCATCTGAGCCTGAGCCAGTTCCATGAGGAAACCGTTTTCAAGCATCGGATCCATTTCGAATGCGTGACCTAAGCCCATCTGTTCTTCTTTCAGACCAGCCATCAAAGCGAGTTGTTCGTTGATGAGGTCGGAAGCCAAAACGGTGTGAGCTGCTTCAACGGCATCAGCGGTGGTGAGATAATTGTCTTCACCAGTATTGATGATTACGCCAGCGAAACCGTTGATAATGCGCGACATATACTGATCAACCAAGGTGCGTTGCATATTGATGTCGCGGAAAAGAATGCCGTAAAGTGCATCGTTCAGCATGACATCGAGGCCTTCGAAAGCACCCATGATGGCGATTTCAGGCATGCAAAGACCTGAGCAGTAGTTGCAAAGACGGATGTAACGGCCTTGCTCCTCGCCTACTTCATCAAGAGCCTTACGCATGATGCGGAAGTTCTCCTGAGTGGCGAAAGTGCCGCCGAAACCTTCTGTCGTAGCGCCGTAAGGCACATAGTCGAGCAAGCTCTGACCCGTAGTACGGATTACGGCAATGACATCGGCACCTTGGCGTGCGCCAGCCTGAGCCTGAACGACATCTTCGTAGATGTTACCTGTAGCAACGATGATGTAAAGGTAAGGCTTCGGGCCTTCGCCGATAGTGTCGAGATAATGTTCGCGGCGGGCACGACGTGTGCGGATGCGGCTCATGCTTTCGTCAATGACTGGTTGCAGGGCTTCTGCAATCTGCTTCTGGTCTTTTGTCACGACCTTTGTAATGTCGAGTTCGCCGGCAGCGACCTTTTCGGCAATCTGCTGTGGATTCAACTTGGTCTGAATCATGGCATTAGCGATGAAGAACAAGGCACCTTCATTCAGGACACCTTTTTCTTTCAGGTATTCCACCACCACATTTGGCAACGGAACGCCGTTTTCATCAACGCCGTCGATACCCATCAGGCGGCACAGCGTGCGCTCGACGGCAACAGTCGTGTACTGTTCAACAAAAGACTGAACATCTTCTGCAATGTTTTTCGCCAGACCTCTGGCATACTCAACTTTCTCAAAATCTAATCCTAATTTGCTCTTTTGCATTGTATTAAGTTTATTTCTTTATGATTTGTTTATTCTTCTTTATCAAGTTGTTTCACTAAACTCTTAACTTCTTCTATTTCTTTTTTCAACTGTTCCACTGTTGGCAAATATAGTGAATATTGTGATGCCAATTGTTGACTGCTTCAAGCTCGTAATATTCACGCTTATCAGAATCGTCGATTGATATAAGTAGCTTATACTGAGACCAATTCAATTGCGTCCGCACTGCGGACGCAATTGAATACAACCGATAAAATTTTCTTGCTCTCTCCAATTGACGTATCGAGAATCCACTTCCGTATTCCGGTTCCAAATTCTCAGCAAGATTTTTGATTAGATACGTTCCGTATTCAGCCCTATCCTTTCCCTGCTGTTCTTCCTCAAAAATACGTCTTCCAATATTCCAATACATCATCACGCGGCAGAAGTCAACGCTTCGCACTGCGTTGCTGCGGGCCTCGTCAATTATTTGACGCACTTCGGAGTAGAACGAAACGGGAGTCCCGTTTTCTGATGCGGAAATTGATGTGTTGCTTGATATGGGTTTCATAGTTGACATATAATCCTGATAATTACAATGAATAATAATAATCCTTAATTTTTGCCGCCATTAGTTTTCGACGTTCTAAAAGAAAATCATCATAACGCGTATAATCCATCAACACAATATCCAATGGTATGCAATTCATTTTCAAATTCTTCTCCAACGCTTCTTTATTATCTATATCTCCAAAAACACAATTTTTCGTATCACATTGACCAAACACAACCCCGAAATACTCATTTGGTGCTTTTTCACCTACCGAAATATTGTTTTGGGTATCGAAATAGGTAAAGTTGGCTATCTGATTATATTTGGCTTTGTCGTTTATTCCACTGTTCTGAAGATACTTCTTGGGGAAAATATGATGGACATCTCCCATAGTAGTAACCAAATCACGCACCTTAACACTCTTCATAAACAAGGAGTCTTCACTATTATAAATTTGAGAAGCCAAAAATGTATTAAAAAACGGACTGTTGACGGCTGAGGTTTCAAGATTTTGAACCAAACCAACATTCCAGAAAGTATCAGAAAGTTCAGCTTCTTCATTCTCTTTCAAAAATTCAATGAAACCTTTTTCAGTAATTCTTCTAATATCTTTATCCATCACCGTTTCTGGTGAAGTTATATATCTACTTGTCAAAGTCGAAAGAACATACCATTTTGAAACATAATGCTTTATCTTTGTCTTGTCAATATTCTTGTCATCATTCAGCAAAAGATATAATGTATAGGCAAAGTCTAATGTCATTTGAGAATTAATCAATTTGCTTGACACGAAACCAGCCGATTTAATTGCCAAAACAAAATTCGTAAATGAAAATTCACTCATAAAAGACATGACGCCTTGTCGCAAATTACTAAATGATTGTTCTGCAATTTCTTCTTTATAATCACGGGTTTCAAAATCACGGCCACCTAACAGACTAACCAAATCTTTCATTTTGCCACGACCGAATTTATACATAAAAGAGACTCGCAAAATATCACCATAATCAGGGTCGAAAATATCTTCCCTATCATCTTTCAACCATTTGAGTTTCTGTGCATAGTCAGTAGCCATAAAGTCTTTGTCTTTTTGCATTTCATCGTACCAATTAGGCTCAATGGCTAAATGCGAAAAGTAATCAACAGCTTTTCTAAGAATATTTCCACTGTATTTACTATTCGCAGCAATTTTCGACATGGCAAAATCGGCCTGATTCAGTTTTGCACCTTGATTGTTAATTCGAATAAAAATTTCTGTAACTTCATCGATAGTCAAATCCTTATCAAGAGTGATTACACCAATTTGCCGATTTCTTATACTCAACAGTTGGGTGATTTTTTTATTTAATTCTTTTGGCTGAATATCAGTATTTTTTTCGCAGTATTCTTGAATAAAAGAATACGAATCGAAATCCGGAACAAATAAGTCTGCAATATCGGCTATCCATTTTTTATCTTTCAAAATGGCGTTATCCTGCACCTTGAATCGCTCATCTTCTTCCGTGGCAAAAGGATTAAATGATATTTTAATACGTTTTCTGGTAAAATTTGAATTTACCACTTCAAAACCAGCTATGGCAGTCATTAAGGATGTAACACGTTGTTGTCCATCAATCATTATCTTTTTTCCTTCAGAAATTGAACCATCTTTCAATTTCATATTGGGATTTTGAGATATGATCAAATAACCAGTCGGATAGCCTGTATAAAGTGAATCTATCAAATCACGAACTTGTTTAGGTTTCCAAACAAACGGACGCTGTATTTCAGGGATGGCAATTTCGCCAGACTTGATAAAATTCAAAATCTGCTCAATTGAATAATTCGATGGACTATATTTTTCTGCCATATTTATATTATTTATTCAAATTCTTAATTATACCGATTTCGGTACATTTAACACTGGTTTTCGTTATAAATCTCTATATTTCAATAAGTTTTAATTCTTCTATTATCTTCACTTCACTCATTTCAGCAATCTCCTTTCTTTACAGGGGTCGAATTCGACCCCCTATTTTACCAACCCCTCGAATTCGATAGGTTTAATTGTGTCGAATTCGCCATAATTAAACCAACTTCATTATCAACGACCATCACCTTTGCCATGTCAATTATTTGCTAACAACCTCGTTTGTCTATTCAATTTTTCCACCGACTCCAAGAAAGCCGTTTCCACTTCACTTAAAGTCTTCTGCTGATATTTCCTATACTCATTCGTCGCTTTTTCCATCGCCTTTTCGTGACTTACAGAGCCATTTCCATCCAAAAGCTGTTCGCCGGCAGAAGTCAAAATCCTATCAAGACGCTGCGCCCAGTCTTTCATTGTCATCGGGATTTCCTTTTCCGCCTGTCGTTCTGCAAAATCAAGATATCCACTGACGATCTGCCCCATGGCTCTCAACTCTTTTTCATCCAAATAATTTTTTGCGACAACGGCATCTTTCAAATGAGGCCGGCTTCCCTCGAAACTCTTCAATCCCATAAAAGCCAATTCCGCGTCGGCACGACTGAAAATCACTTCGGAGGCAGTTTGTCCATGAACTGCATAATGAATCTTGTTTTGGACACGCTTGAAAAATTCAACCGAGACATCTGATTTCGGGTCATAATCAACACTTGTAGCATATATATCAAGTACTTGGCGATAAAAGACTTTTTCAGAAGAACGAATGTCACGGATTCTTTCGAGCAATTCCTTCCAATAACCGCCTCCGCCAAGATTCTTCAACCTTTCATCATCAAGAGTAAATCCTTTACGAATATATTCATTCAAACGCTTCGTAGCCCATTGACGGAACTGCGTGCCGCGTAATGATTTAACACGATAACCGACACTGATAATCACATCGAGATTGTAAAAATTAGTAGGCTTGGTGGAAAAATCGGAATTTCCGATTTTTCTCAACACTTCTTCTTCACGGAGTTCTCCTTCTTTAAAAATATTCAGAATATGCTCGTTAATAGTTGATCTTGATTTGTCAAACAACTGCGACATTGATTCAATAGTTAACCACACTGTTTCTTCTGCAAACAGCACATCGACGCTAACCTGTTCATCATCAGTCTTGAATAGAATCATGCGCGAATTAGCTCCAACCAATGAGTTATTGGAAGTTCCTTCAGTCGATATGTCTTTCTTTCCTTTCATAATTCAAATTTGTTTTACAACTATTTAAAGTGGTCAAATTCGACCACTTTTTTAGCTAAAACGATCCATTCACTGTCAATGCCAAGACTTTCGGCTATGTTCAACGCTTCGTGCGGCACTTCGCCTTCCTTCACCTCGACAAGCTGGTAGTTCATCTGTCCGTCGACAAAGCCCTTTACGCGCAGGCGTTTCGAACTTGCCGACTCTATATCATAGTGCGTAGTCAAGACGAGGCTCACATTCTTACCCGAAAGCAATTCTATCAAGGCCGTCACCAAGGCTGCGCCTTCCGTCGGGTTGGTGGTGCGGGCCGGCTCATCGACCATCGCCACAATATTTTCTTCTTTTCGCGATGCCTTAATCACGGCATCGATGTTTTTCATCTCTGCGGCAAACGATGACAGCCCTTTTTCAATCGACTGCTCATCGCCAATGCAAAAATAAATTTCGTCCCTGACATCAATTTCCGCCTTTTCAGCCGGAATGCCGAAACCGAATTGGAAGAGATATTGACATAATGTCAAGGTCTTCAAAACCACGGTCTTACCGCCCATATTGGCACCCGTGATTAAGGTTGGCTGCTGACCGAAACTGATGTCAACAGGCTGATACAGCTTGCCAACCGCTGCAAGCGAGTTCTTCACTTGCGGATGGAACAGTCCCCGATACGAAGTCGTTCCCTTTGAAACGCTTGGGAAAACAAGTCCCAACTGTTTCATTTGCAAGGCTTTCGCAAGATTGATGTCAACTTGTGCCAAAGCCTGCTGTGCTTGTTCAATTTCCGCCGCAAAAGGACGGAGTTTTCTGCTCAATTCAAGACGTATTCCGTCTTCGATTTCATTCGCCTTAAGCAGCAGTTCTTCCTGCATATCAGGACTTTTGCGAATCTGCGCACGCAGTTCCTTCAAGTCCTCAGAGTAGGAATCGTAGATGTAGAATGTCGCAATCTTCAAGCCATCGGGGTCAAGAATCGAAATCACGTTCTGCATGTCTGGCAAAGCGATGACCCTATCCAAACCCAATTTATGTAAACGCTCCGAAATGTCAGCCGTCAGGATGGCAAGTTGTTTCACTTCAAAAAACTCTATGTCATCCAAAACGACAGATTCGCTCAAATGCTTGATGGTTGTGCGGACATCTTTCAGGCATTGCAGTTTCGACTGCAACGTATTAATATAAGGTGTATTTTCCGGTTCAAAGACAAAGTCATGGAACGATTTCAAAACAGCGTAGCACTTCCCTATCTCCGATGCGTTTTTCATCATCGGCATGTCCAAAAGGCTACGACGACCGAAACTCGACTGCAAGTCAAGCTGATCGAACATATAACGCAGTCCGCAAGGTGATTCTATGACGTCTTTCAATTGCATAAATAACTCTTCTTTAAATCGTAAACCGGTAATTGTATGGCTTCCGACAAGGTCTTGCAAAGTGTTTGCGAATCAAGCACATAACCGCTTGGCGATGTCGGGTTGACGCATACGGCTATCAGTTTGCTTCTTTGCAGCACATGAAGTTTTCCGCCCGAATGGTAGAATTGCCTCAAAGCTTGCTGCGAAGCGAAAATCTTGGTAAAGTCACGAACAACGAGTTCAACACCTTTCAACTGCTTGTTCTGCCTGACTTTTTCAAGGAAACTGTCAACCAAAGCACCGGCGACAAACAAAGTCTCGCAATTCTCCATGCCTTCGAAATGGATTTCCTTCGACAACGACGAAACCGTATTCAAATCATGGAGTTGTCCATCCTTGTCAACCGACCAAAGACCTTTCTCAATAGGAGCTAGCACTTCAAGATTTCGCTCATTGGTGACACCTATATTAATAAGGTCAACCACAAACGCCGTTTTCTGCACCAAAGTCTGCATATTTGCCGAAAATGCCGCGCCCGTCGAAAGTATCATTGACTCACTAACGGCTGGCGATGCGGAACTCAACCTCGACAAGGCACCATCAACAATAACAAGATCTATGTCATGTTTGCGCAGCTCTTTCATCCAACGGCGCAGACTTGCCCCCGTCGATGGCCCTGACAGCAGAACCCTGCCTTTTGTCAACGTTTTCGCTGTCACGACTCGTCCTAATGATGTACTCACGTCGCTGATGTCAATCAATTCGGAGACAAGTTTGCGTTGACGATAATGCATCTCGGATGTTCCGAAATACATGCCTTCGCGCAGATAGATTTCCGGCTTGGCCGTCTGGGTCACTTGGTCAACGCTCTCTCCGTCAATGCCTATCGAGGTGACGGCAATTCTCCTCTCATCAACAGGCATCCTATTCAAGACGTAGTTCAAACACTCGGTCTTACCTGTATTTTTCTCCAATCCGACGATTGAACAACTTTTATATTTCATCAGCTCAGCGATGAAAGGCATCTCGGATTATTTTTCCTCCGATGTTTTTTCTTCCGACACTTCGACCTTCACGCTCTTCATCTTCTCCCCCATAAACCATGAGAAGACAATATAAAGAACTCCGCCCATAACCGCATAAACAACTCCTTCAACGATTGACTCAAATCTATTTATCGGGTGAATGATAAGGACTTCCACTGCTATGAGAAGCCACAATATCACGGCGAAGAGAACGCCGGCCTTCCATCTCGGGAAACGTGTGTATTTTGTTGCCATTTTTTCTTTTTAAAAATAGTCGGAAACTCCCATTACAGAAGTTTCCGACTCTGTGATTCATTTATTTTTTGGCTCTGCAGCCGCATTTTTTTGCTTTCGGTGCTTCTTCAGCATTACGTTTTTCGTTTCTCTCGTGACGTTTCAGTGCCGATGGCTCGATGTTCATTCTTTCGCCTTCTAACAATGAAATCACTCCGTCAACGGCCTTACCGGCTTCGACTTCAGCCTTCTTCCTTGCCGCCTCGCATTCGGCGCAGTGGCAATCGTTATGATATTCAACAGGTTCTGTATAAGTTGTAATAACGCCTTCGAAGTTTCTGAGGACGACTTTACCTGGAGCCTGTGAGATGACATACTGAGGCATGACGGGAGTCTTTCCACCTCCGCCTGGAGCATCCACCACAAAGGTAGGAATGCAGAAACCTGATGTGTGACCGCGCAAACCTTCGATTATTTCGATTCCTTTTGAAACCGGCGTGCGGAAATGTTCCAGACCCATCGAGAGGTCGCACTGATAGATGTAGTAAGGACGCACACGCATCTTCACGAGTTCGTGAACAAGGTTCATCATGACATGGACGCAGTCGTTGACGCCACGGAGCAACACGCTTTGGTTGCCCAGCGGAATACCAGCATTTGCCAGCATTTCGCAAGCGCGCTTTGATTCTGCCGTAACCTCGTTCGGGTGATTGAAGTGTGTGTTAATCCAAACAGGATGATATTTCTTCAGCATGTCACAGAGTTCAGGGGTGATACGCTGTGGGCAAACCACAGGAGTACGAGTACCTAAACGAACTATTTCGACATGAGGAATCTGACGCAGACGCGAAATGATGTATTCCAGTTTCTTGTCGCTGACCATCAGAGCGTCACCGCCTGACAGCAACACGTCGCGGACACATTCCGTCTTTTCGATGTATTCCAATGCCTTTTCGATGCGGTCGGCGCCGCATTCGTTGTCGGTCTGGCCGGCGAAACGGCGGCGTGTGCAGTGACGGCAATACATGGAGCACATATCCGTGATGAGGAACAACACTCTGTCTGGATAACGGTGTGTCAAACCTGGAACCGGTGAATCTTCATCTTCGTGCAATGGGTCGAGCAGGTCGGCCTTGGCCTGATGGGTCTCGGCAGCTGTAGGAATGCACTGACGGCGAACCGGATCGTATGGGTCGTCCTGATTGATAAGGCTCAAATAATAAGGAGTGATGGCCATGCGGAGTGTTGAAAGGGTCTTCTTCACGCCTTCTTCCTCCTCAGGGGTCAGTTTGACATACTTTTTCAGATCTTCCAACGTCTCGACGCGGTTCTTCACCTGCCATTTCCAGTCGTTCCACTGTTCGTCGGTAACGTCTGGGAATAATTGTTTTCGTCTTGATTCTGCCATAATTTCAGCTTTTAACTTTTAGCTTTTAGCCATTAGCCATTGGTTGCCGTGTTTGGCGACTAATGGCTAACAACTAATGGCTAAAATCGGTTATGCATAAAGTTCTTCAAAAATCTTACGGAGTTTCGGGCATTCGCGGAGTTCCTGAAGTGTGAACTCGGCGTGACCTTTGGTATATCCGTTACCCATAATCATATTCACGTCAGCACCAATACCTTCGGCACCGAGAGAAGCCTTAGTAAAGCTGGTCGCCATTGAGAAGAAATAGACGACGCCATCATCCTTCGTGCAGAGGATTGCGGTCATTTCCTGATCCGGAACGTTGACGCAGTTGATGGTCACATCAGCCATCTTGCCATTGGTGAGTTTTTCGACGAGTTCGTGAACCTGAACCGGAGTCATGCCGGCGACGCTTTCAACGACATCGCAGAAGCCGAGCTCCTTGATACGGTTGGTCGATTTCGGGCTGTTGGCGAGACCAATGACCTTTCCGGTAACACCGACGCGCTTC
Source organism: Bacteroidales bacterium (assembly GCA_024400195.1). Lineage (GTDB taxonomy): Bacteria > Bacteroidota > Bacteroidia > Bacteroidales > F082 > Limimorpha. Next base: position 17,269 of record JAKSNC010000014.1, on the reverse strand, counting down.
TTAGCCTCGTAGCAGCAGAGCATTCCGCTCTTACCACCGGCACCGAGGATGACGACATTCTGACCATACTGGCAGAGTTTTGCTGTCTGAGCCGGAGCACCGGCAACGTCGAGAGCTGACAGAGCGAGTTTTTCGGGCATATCGGTCGGAATCTTTGCATAAATACCGCTTTCGAAAAGAATAGCCTTGCCTTTAATATCGACTTGATCGACATCAGGACGGATAGCTAAGATTTCGTCAATACGGAGAGGTGTCAGTGACAATGAGACGAGAGTTGCAACGCGGTCGCCTTCTTTCAGATCGATTTTACCTTTCAGAGCGTCACCGATTTTTTCAACCTTACCGAGAAGCATACCGCCGGAACCTGTACGACGGTTACGGTGTTTGCCCTGCAATTCGACGTTGTAAAGCATCTCCTTCTTCACTTCTTCCATAATCTTGGCTTCGCTTGCGCCTTCACCGGCCTGCTGTTTTGCATAGTTATGAATGTCGGTGAACGATGCCGAGTCGATATTCAAAGTCTGGACGTCAATCAAAATCTCATTGTCGTAGATTTCGTCCATATTGTTGTCAAGTTTGTTGGCTGGCTGTGGAAGAACGCCTTTGGGTTCGATTACGCGGTGTGTACCGTATTTATTTCCTTTTTTCTGCATTTTATTTATAAATTTAAAAGTTGTTATTCAATTGTTTATAAAAAAATCTAAACTATCTCTTCTTCAATCCGAGTATTTCGCGAGCTTCGGCTGATGTCGCAATCGGACGTCCGAGTTCTTTTGCGAGGCGGACGACTTTCTCGACGAGTTCGCCGTTTGATTTGGCGAGAACGCCTTTTGAAAGATAAAGATTGTCTTCAAATCCGACGCGGACGTTACCGCCCATGGCTATTGCCGCAGCGGCCATCGGGAAGGCGTTACGACCGACTCCGGTGACTGTCCATGTCGAACCTGCCGGAATGCCGTTGACGAGCCAGCAGAGGTTGGCGACGGTTGCCGGGGTGCAGCCAGGGACGCCGAGTACGAAGTTGAACTGCATCGGTGCACCAGGCACTTCGCCTTTACGGGCCATTGTCAGAATGGTGTCAAGATGTCCCATCTCGAAGCATTCATATTCAGGTTTGATACCGCGTTCTATCATACGTTTTCCGAAAGCGCGCATCGTCGGCATCGTGTTATCAAAAATCTCATCGCCGAAATTGCATGTTCCACAGTCGAGGGTAGCCATTTCCGGAAGCGGGTTCGTATCAGTTGACTGAAGTCTCTCGTCAGGTGTCATACCGACTGCGCCACCTGTCGAAGGGATAAGGATGACATCGGGGCAAACCTTGAGTATGGCTTCTTCACATTCCTGAAAACGCTCGCGGCTCTGTGTCGGAGTACCGTCGTCGAAACGCACATGAAGATGAACGATGGCGGCTCCGGCATCGACTGCTGACTTGGCCTCACGGACAATTTCATCAACGGTATAAGGAACGTTGGGATTCTGTTCCTTGGTAACTTCTGCACCGCATATAGCGGCTGTTATTATAAGTTTATCCATTGCTGATTAATTTGTTTCTTACTTCCTCTGACAGTTTTTAGGTGTTACGCAGGTACCTGAAGCGCGGCAAACGACGATTGGCTCTTCGAGTTCGTCGGCAGCTGAAGCCGAGATGTCAGGACGGGCAACGGCTACCTTACGGGCTTCAAACATCATGTGACGCGAAGTATTGCCTTCCTTGTCAATCCAGCCTTCAGCCTCAATATAGTCGCCGGCATAGACCGGAGCGAGAAAATCAATACTGTCGTACGCACGGAAAAGACCTTCATCGCCGTCCCTCATTATGAGCAATTCCGTTGCAACATCACCAAAAAGATGCACCATGTGTGCGCCATCAACCAAATTTCCACCGTAATGAGCATCCTTTGCGCTCATACGAAGTCTAAGTTTTGTTCTGTATTCCATTGACTTAAAAATTATTTTTCAACATAAATCGCATTAACGTAAACGCCTGAAACATGAACTTGTTCCGGAGCTATATCTCCCCTCTTGACGAGTTTTTCGGCCTCAACGACGACATAATCGGCGGCAGTAGCCATCATGGGATTGAAATTCTGCGTCGTTCCCAAAAACACCATATTACCTTCCTCGTCAACAATGTTGGCGCGCAGGAATGCGATGTCGGCCTTCAGAGGTTTCTCGAGAAGATAATCTTTGCCGTCAACTTTGACGATTTCCTTGCCGTCGGCTATGATGGTACCGAGACCTGTCGGTGTCAACACACCGCCTAAACCTGCACCATAAGCGCGAATCCTTTCAGCAAGAGTTCCTTGTGGAACGTATTCGACTTCCAACGTTCCGGCGTTCTTCTGCGCAGCCGTTTCCTTGTTAGTACCGGTGTGTGACACAATAGCCTTCTTCACCTGATGGTTGGCAACGAGTTTGCCGTGTGCGACGTTGTCGTATGCCGTATCGTTGGCAATAATCGTAAGGTCTTTCACGCCTTTGGCGACGATTGCGTCTATAATCTGAACGGCGCTGCCTACTCCGAGGAATCCGCCGAACATAATCGTCATGCCGTCATGCACTCTTTCGACGGCCTGTTCTAATGTAATCTGCTTATTCATAACTATTTGTATTTAAATCATTATTTTTCGCAAAATATAATCCGCAAATTTACAAAAAGCAAGCCGAAAAAACAAGTGTATTTTATATAAGGTGTATTTTTTTTGACAGAAGACAAGAGTCGAAATGCTTACGATATTTCCAACTTTAAGAAGTCAAAAATATCGAACCATAAAAAAGCAGGCTGTCAAATCGTCACATTTCTACACGCTGCGGCAAAACAACATCAGGGAATCCAAAACGCCCTGCGACGGCTCTTCATTGAGAAACCTCCTACAGACGGACTCCCGTATGATATTTTTTAATTTGTCGTTTTTCTGTAATTTTGATAACGTAGATTTTTTATCCATAGGCATTTTGAATTTATACGACATCAAAACGCCGGATTATTAATTTTTATTGCATATTTTGGAAAAAATCTTTTACACGTCAAGCGAGAAATCCAAACCGTGTTCATGGATCATCTTGCGCAAGTTTATCAGTGCGTACCTCATCCTTCCGAGAGCGGTGTTGATGCTCACGTTGGTAATATCGGCTATCTCCTTGAACGAAAAGTCGTCGTACATGCGCATGTGGACAACTTCCCTCTGGTCGTCGGGAAGCATATCGACCAGCTTTGCGACATCGACATAAACCTGTTCCCTCATCATCTGGTCTTCGACATTTCCGTCCTCAATTCTGACATCATCGACAATGTTCTTCTCCTTATCCGGACCGTCCGTAACCGGAATCCGTGAGCCATATCTGAAGTTGTCCATCACGATATTATGTGCTATCCGAATCGCGAATTGGAGGAATTTTCCCTCTTCTCTATAAGCTCCCGACTTGATGGTCTGTATGATTTTTACGAATGTATCCTGAAACAAATCCTCAGCCTGCTGACGATTTTTCACATGCATCAGTATATACGAAAAAACCTTGTTCTGATAACGTTTCAAAAGAACGCCGAAACTATCAGAATCACCATTTCTAAAAGCGTCAACAAGTTGACGATCTGTCAATTCAGACATAAGTCTTTTTTTTATTAAACGAAATGGTAAAAATCTATTCTATAGCCTCTCTCCTATTTTTTGCGTTAAACTTTTGAACCGCAAATGTACAAAAAAATCAAAAATCCGCAGATATTTTTTTTATGCTTCGATATAATATTTTTTTCAACTGCGCTATTGGCATTCTTTTCAAGGTAGATTCTATAAATCCAAAACTGCTTTTTTCGTAACTTTGCACCCTAAATTTTTCACTTTTGAAGGCAAACAAGACATCATATATTGACATTCGGAACGCCAACGTCAACAACTTGAAGAATCTGAGCCTGAAAATCCCTAAGAACCAGTTGATTGTCATCACGGGGCTTTCCGGTTCGGGCAAGTCGTCGTTAGCTTTCGACACGATTTATGCCGAAGGGCAACGCCGCTACGTCGAGAGTCTGAGTTCGTACGCGCGACAGTTTATGGGACGTATCAGCAAGCCTGATGTTGGGCTCATCGACGGTCTCTCGCCCGCCATCGCCATCGAGCAGCACACAAACACGCACAACCCGCGTTCGACAGTCGGGACGACAACCGAAATTTACGAATACCTCAAACTCCTTTTCGCGCGTGTCGGTAAGACATTCTCTCCCGTTTCAGGCATAGAAGTGAAATGTCATCAGCCATCCGACGTCGTGGATTTCATTATAGAACAACAAGAAGGCATCATCTATATCTTGTCGCCGATAATCATTCCAGAAGGAAGAAACTTCAAGGAACATCTTGAAACGGTGCTTCAGCAAGGCTTCAACAGAATAATGATTTCCGGTGAGACGAGACGCATCGAAGACGTACTGACAGACTGTCCCAAGAAATGTAAATCAGACAGTTACATCATGATTGACAGGCTTCGCGCCAATGCAGACACTAAATCGCAGACATCGCAGATTGCCGATTCTGTGCAGACAGCTTTTTACGAAGGAAACGGAACCTGCGTCGTTGTCGTTGACATTGACGGAAAGAAGAAACAGCATCAGTTTTGTTCGCGTTTTGAAGCCGACGGAATCACTTTCGAGCAGCCTTCGCCACACCTTTTCTCGTTCAACAATCCTTATGGGGCCTGCAAAAAATGTAACGGTTTCGGAAGCACAATCGGCATTGACGAGGATCTCGTCATTCCAAACAAGACTCTGTCGGTTTATGATGGAGCCGTAGCATGCTGGCGAGGAGAGAAAATGGGCTTATGGCGTGATAATGTTATACTTAACGCATCTAAAAGCGGATTCCCTATTCACAAGCCGTACATTGAGTTAAACGAGAAGCAGAAACGGATGCTTTGGGACGGGACTTCTCATTTCAGAGGCATCAACGATTTTTTCAAAGACGTTGAAGAACAGTCATATAAGATACAGTATCGCGTAATTCTCGCCCGCTATAGGGGAAAGACGACGTGCCCAGATTGTCATGGAACGCGACTCCGCTTAGAAGCAACGTATGTAAAGGTCGGAGGCAAAGACATAACTCAGTTAGTATCAATGCCGATGACTGAACTGAAAGACTTCTTCGACAACCTCAAACTCTCAAAAACCGACAGCGTCGTGGCGGAAAGACTTCTGACGGAGATTCGCAACCGCATAAGTTTCATGATTGAGATCGGCCTTGGTTATCTGACACTTAACAGAGCTGCCAACACACTTTCAGGCGGCGAAGCCCAACGTATAAACCTCGCGACATCATTGGGGAGCAGCCTCGTCGGTTCGATTTACATTCTCGACGAGCCAAGCATCGGCCTACATCAGCGAGACACCGAAAGACTCATCAACGTTTTGCGCAAACTGCGCGACATCGGAAACACGGTCATCGTGGTCGAACATGACGAAGAAATCATTCGCAGTGCCGACCAGATAATCGACATAGGTCCTTTGGCAGGAAGTAACGGCGGAAAGCTTGTCTTTCAAGGTACTATGGAAGAAATGACGAAAAAAGGCGACTCGCTGACGGCAAAATATCTGTCCGGAGAAATGGAGGTCAAACTTCCCGCAAGACGAAGGAAATGGCGCAATTCGATAGAGTTTGTCGGATGCAGGGAAAACAACCTGAAAAACATCAACGTAAAGATTCCGCTCAATGTGCTGACCGTCATCACGGGCGTCTCCGGATCCGGCAAATCGTCATTAGTTAATAACATCATTTTCAATGCATTAAAACGCGAATTTGACGGCAATTCAGAAAGAACAGGCGCATTCGCAAAGATGCAGGGAAGTTTGACGGCCATTAAAGGCGTGGAATACATCGACCAGAACCCGATAGGACGTTCAACTCGTTCAAATCCAATAACTTACGTCAAAGCATTCGACGATATAAGGCAACTTTTCGCGGAACAGAAATTAGCAAAGATGCGCGGACTCAAAGCCGGTTATTTCTCTTTCAACATGCCCGGCGGACGTTGTGACAACTGCGAAGGCGAAGGCGTCCTCAAAATCGAGATGCAGTTTATGGCCGACCTCTTCCTCACCTGTGACGTCTGTCACGGGACACGCTACAAGGAAGAGACTCTCGAAATCAAGTTCAAAGGCAAGAATATCAGCGAGATTCTTGATATGACAATCGACGAAGCCGTGGACTTTTTCCGTGCCGAAAGCAATTACAAAAACATCACGGAACGCATCATCGCCAAGATGAAGGCACTGCAAGACGTCGGACTCGGTTATCTCAAGGTCGGACAGCCGTCATCAACGCTTTCGGGCGGCGAGGCACAACGCATAAAACTCGCGTCATTCCTCATCAACGGAGCAGAAAGCAAGCCTACGCTCTTCATCTTCGACGAACCGACGACCGGACTGCACTTCCACGACGTAAACAAACTCATGGCTGCATTTAACGCATTGATAGACAGAGGACATTCCATCGTCGTTATTGAACACGACCCTGATGTGATAAAGATGGCGGACTGGATTATCGACCTCGGTCCGGAAGGCGGTGACAAAGGCGGAAACATCGTTTTTGAAGGCACTCCGGAAGACATCATAAAATGCGCCGCGTCACACACGGGAAAATGCCTCGTCAACAAAATAAACACCGATGGGAAATAAGTCTATCCTAACGCTATAATCATCTGAAAAACAATCGCATCCTGAAAAAAAACAAACATATCAGACATTACGACAGCCGTCTCCGCACGAATACGGTCATGGTGGGTTTTTTCGTTATATTACTCGCCGCCGGCCTCGTTTATTTCCTCAAACTGATGCGAGATGACACATCACAACGACGTTCCAACATCCGCGAAAGCGAAAAGACATTGGCTCTTACGAACAAACTCATCACGGAAGTCAATGAAGCTCAACATCAAGCCGACATCTTCATCGCCAACGGCAATACTAAAAGCCTGAAAGCATTTGTTTCTCTTCAAAAGGATATAAAAACAACAGCAGACTCATTATCAATATCTTTTTCTGAAGAAAGACTAACAATTGACACATTATCGCTACTTCTGAAGAAAAAGGAAAAGTCTATTTCAAACATCGCGAGGCATTTCGAGACCTTCAACCCGTACGACGAGATATACGCAATCCTGTCGAAACACACCTCAGAACAGAAGCCGGAAATCAAAAGTACGACGCAGATAACGACAACGAAACAGGACACCGTCATCGTGAAAAAAACACGGCGCGGTTTCGGAAGACGATTTCTCGACCTCTTCTCTTCATCCGAAGAACAAGACAGCGTCATCATAACGACAACAACGACAATCGACAGCGTTCAAGACATCCGGCAGACCGACATCGACACGACGGCGATTTTTTCCGACATCCGCGAAGTGACCGAGAAAGGCACCCACGAACAAATCAAACGGATGGAGAAAATGCGCAAACAATACGAATCATTCATCAACAACGACAGGAATATTAACGAAGAACTGACTAAAGTACTGTTGTTGCTACACCAAAACGCTATCAAAAGAATATCGGAAGACATCAGCAAAAGCGAAGAAGACATCGACCACAACATCAGCATTTCGACATACGGAACGGCAATAGTCCTATCGTTAATAATATTATTTATCATTCTCATTTTCAGCAATATACACCGTCTTGCGAAGGCTAAAAGAGAGACCGAACAGGCAAAAAGACAAGTCGAAAAACTGATGGACAGTCGGCACAAACTGCTTTTGTCGGTATCGCACGACATCAAGGCGCCTCTTTCGTCTATCATCGGCAACATCGAACTGATGCACATTGATGCCGGCGATGATGAAAAACAACGGCTCGGCTCGATGCAGGAATCGGCCGCGCACATACTCGACCTCCTCACCAACCTCCTTGATTTCTCAAGCCTTGAGCAAGGAAATCAGACACTGTCAATCTCGCAGTTCAACGCATACGAACTATGCGAAAGCCTCATACACATGTTCAGCCCGATTGCCATGAGCAGAAAACTCGGATTCGTCACGCAAAACGAAATCGACAAGACCGTGCTCATCAAAAGCGACCCTCTCAAAATCAAGCAGATACTGACGAACCTGCTGTCGAACGCGCTCAAATACACTTTGCACGGCAACGTCGAATTTCAGTCTTTCCTTTACAACAACAAACTAGTTTTCAAGGTAAATGACGAAGGCATCGGCATTGACAAAGACAAATTAGAGGACATTTACGAGCCGTTCAGCCGAATCAACAGCAAAAACATGACCGAGGGAAACGGATTCGGACTCTACGTTGTGAAAGGGCTCGTCGAATTTCTGCAGGGAACAATAGAAGTCTGGTCGGAGACGGGCGTGGGAACAAGGTTCAGGGTGGAAATACCTATTGAAACAATTGATTCTGAAAATATTATCAAAAAAGACATCAAAAAAATCCTTGTCATTGACGACGACGCGAATTTGTTAGCGGTAATATTGGCTATGCTGAAACGCATTGAGATAGAGGCCGAGACATGCTGTTCCAAAGCCGAATTTGACGAAGTCTTAGACAAGATTTCGCAATACGACGCTGTTATAACCGACCGTGAAATGGGTGCTTTGAGCGGCAACGACATCCTCAAAGCCGTCAAAGCAAGGAACAAAGAAAACATCGTCGTTCTGATGACGGCGCGGACCGAATACAGCGATATTTTGGCCAAATCTCAAGGTTTCGACGGCTATCTAAGAAAACCATTTACAATCAACGATTTAACAACATTATTTCATTGTAATGAAGTCGAAATGACAAAGAAGAAGTCTCGTTTTGCGAAATCATACCCCATACTTGACGAAATGTTCGGCGGAGACGAGGCTGTCATCGAGCAGATTCTGAACACCTTTGCTGAAACGACTGCCGACAATCTCGTATTTCTAAATAAAAGTGTTGACAGTCATTCTTTTTCAGAAGCAAAATCTATTTGTCACAGGATGAAACCGATGTTCATCCAACTTCAAAAAAACGAATTAGCTGAATTTTTGATAAAGATGGATCAATCAGACGAATTTGAATGTTGGGAGCAGGAAGCCCTCACGTTTATGGAAGCCGTTGACAAATTCTTAGCAGAATCGTTTTAGAATCCGTTATTTTTCTTCCATTTGATAAAACACGTCGTGGATATTGGTTCTTATATCCATTTTTGACAGTTTGTTGTTATTCTCATCAGGGCAGACGCGATTTGAAAGGAACACTACCACGAGTTTGTTTTCAGGGTCAGCCCAGACGAAAGTTCCAGTGAAACCGGTATGACCGAAACTCTTCATCGAAGCACGCAGCGACGGCGTTGTAAACGGGCAATCCGGGTCGATATTAGGCTTGTCGAAACCTATTCCACGTCTGTTGTCGTTATCGGTAAACGGTGCGGTTGTAAACATCTTCACGGTTGCCTTCGAGAGGTAGCGTCTGCCGTTGTAAACACCGCCATCGACAAGCATCTGCATTATTGCCGCGAGGTCGTGCGCATTGGCAAAAAGCCCGGCATGTCCAGAGACGCCGCCCATCATTGCCGCCGCCTGGTCATTGACATAACCACGCAGAAGCTGTTTCCTGAAAACAGAGTCGTAAGACGTAGGCACGATTTTTTCTATTTCAATGTGTTTCAAAGGATTAAAGAACAGATGCGACAATCCCATTGGTCTGTAAAACGTTTCATCAAGATATTCTTCGAAAGGCATTCCGGTCGTCAATTCCACAATTTTCGGCATAAAATAGAAGCCCATATCGCAATATTTGTACTTCTTCTCCCCCATTTCAGTCGTTACAAAACACTCAAGCATCTCACGCCAGTAGTTTTTTTCGATATAGACATTTTCGGCCACGCACAGAGGATGGTCTTCATCAAGACAATCACTATAAATCAATGGATTAAGTTTTTCTTTTTCGATTGTCTCAAGATAAAACGGATGCCACGCCTGCATTCCCGACTGATGAGTCATAATTTCCAAAAGCGTTATATCGGCCTTGTTAGTTCCGCGTAAAAAAGGGAAAAAATCGCTCAATTTCGCATTAATATCGATTTTATTCTCGTCATAAAGCTTCATAATGGCAATTGTCGAGCCGAAAATTTTTGTCAGCGAAGCGATGTCATAAACATCGTCCGGTTGCACGGCGCGGCTGTCTTCGTATGTAAAAGTGCCGAAACACTTGTCGTATATGACGACGCCGTCCTTCACTGCGAGAACCTGACATCCGGGATAAGCCTGCTGTCCCAATCCTTCAAGGACAATGGAATCGACCTTGCGCTCAAAAACGGGATCCATAATTCCGCCTTCGTTCTTGATTGATTTGACATCATTTTCGCAAGCGATTCCTGATCCTTCTTTGTAAAGTTTAGTACTCACCGGAAGTACTCCGCGTGCAACTCTGTCGCCGCACAATACGGCCGTCACAGAACGCTCTACCATGACATTATCCTCGTATCCGACGATGATGTCTGTCGTTTTTTTTGCAAAATCGAACATATCTATGGCGTAAGGCAGAGTAAAAAGGTTGAGAACCAAATTTTTATTCTTACTCAAGGCGTTAACCAAACTTATCATTTCCTGATTTATACCGTAATGTCTGCTTGCATAGACAGACGTATTTCTTAGGTTGACGATGACGCGGTCATAATCCTTAAGCTTTTTCACCATTTCTTTCGAATTCTGACAACAATTTTCAAAAGAAATCTTTTCGCACTTAAAGCCCTTGTTTTTCAAGAGGAAAAACATATTATCATCGGGCATTGTGCTGATGAAGGCGATTTTTTCATCTTTATTCAACGGGGCGAAATCATTGTTTGAAAGAACTGTCACCGCTTCGTCGTAGATACGCTGTTTCAATTCCGAATAGCGGGGATTTTTCATTTTGGCAGATATTTCGGAAGGTTCAAACGACTGTTTTTCAGCTAATCCGAGACGATATTTCCAGGTCAGGATACGCCGGCAGCTTTCGGAGACGCGACGCATCACATTGTCATCTGATTTTGCAGCTTCAACGATAATTTTGATTGAATTTTCAGGATTTACGGGCAGAAGCAGAACGTCGGCACCAGCCATCAGAGCCATCAAACAGGCTTTATCTGGATCATTACCGCCTGTAAGCCCTTTCATATCCAAACCGTCAGTGACGACAAGTCCTTCAAAACCAAGTTTTTTACGTAAGAAGCCATTGATAGTCTTTTCTGACAATGATGTCGGAGTTCCGCTGTCGTCAATGGCAGGATAAGAGAGATGACCGACCATAAGTCCTGATATACCGTTGTCTATCATATATTTAAACGGCACAAATTCCGTTTTTTCTAATTCTGAAAGACTTTTCGCGACTACCGGCAGAGCTACATGCGAATCTGTGTGAGTATCGCCGTGTCCCGGAAAATGCTTCATAGTGGGAAGGATACCGTTGTCCTGCAGAGCACGAGCATAGGCCAAGCCCTTTCGTGCGACTTTCTCCGGATTTTCGCCGAAGCTCCTCATTCCGATGACGGGGTTTGACGGTTCGCTGTTCACATCTACCACTGGAGAGAAATTCGACTGAATTCCAAGCAGACGGCATTGTTCGGCAATCTGACACCCCATTTCAGAAATCAAATCATCTTCACGTAAAGCTCCAAGCGTCATCTGATAAGGATATGATATACAATCTTTTATACGCATTCCAAGTCCCCATTCTCCATCAATGGTTATCATAAGTGGCGTTTGGGCTTCAGACTGCCATTTCATTGTCTGTTCCATTTGAGACTTCGAATCTCCGCTGCGGAAATACGTCACTCCGCCGATGTTATATTTCCTAATCATTTCGTCAATCAGCGGAAAATACGGCTGATCCGGCTGGTTGGTGCGAAGATTCATCAGTTGGCCGACCTTCTGTTCGAGTGTGAGGCTCATATAGACAGAATCGACCCATTCTTGTTCCTGCTTTTGGGCAAAAGAGTGATTAGCAAGAACTACAATAAAACTCAGTGCAAAAAAAACTTTTCTCATCTTGAAATATTATTTACAAAATCATACAAATCTGAAATTTCCATAGGTTTCAACACGATAGTACGGCTTTCATCCAGCAGGAAGACCGAAGGCAGTGAGTTCACGGCATAAGCCTTAGCGAAAGGGCCCTGCCATTCGAGTTCTTCTCGGTAAAAGAACGAATTTTTCAACTTTTCGCGACGCATCAGTCTTTTAACTTCCCTCTTTGTCCCGATGACGTTCACTGCGACAATGGCAAAATCGGGATTTTCATCAAGAAACGCGCCGACTTCGTGCATAAAATCACGACAATGTGGACAATCATACGACCAGAAGGCAACGATGACGTATTCAGAATCTATTGTATTGATACTAAACCTTTTACCATCTACAGTAACCGTATCAATCTCCGGCGCATTCTTCCCTATCCCGACCCTGCTGTGACATTCCGTCGCATTATAAAGTTCCATAAACTGCGATTCTGTCGTACCCTTTATCTCGTAAAAATGGGGATAATTCGCCATAAACTCAACCAAATCATCATAACCGAGTGCGCTAAATCCGTCAATCAGAAACATAAATATCTCACGATACGAATCATAACTCACAACCGAGAACTCAAGGACCTTGTCAACGGCAAACATGGCGGCGTAAGTTCTGTTCTTATCGTCTTTTTCCTGTTCTTGGTGAAGAGTGATATAATCTATAATCCTATACTTGAAGTCATCAGACTTAACAGCCACAGTATCAGCAAAATCCACATCATCAAAAAAATGGTCAATTACATCTTCCTGAGCAAAAATCGAAGCACTCGGAAGCAGCAGAAAGACAAAAAACAAAATTCTACAAAACCTCATTTTTTACGACCGATTTTTTTGCGCAAAGATACTCAATTTATCACAAATCAGATCGATTTTTGACGCAGCGCATGTCATCTTTTTTTCTTAATTTTGCAATAGCAATTTCATCAAAGATGGACAATCTTCCTGCGTTATTTTCAGACCTCGCGCTAATACTGGTTACAGCCGGTGTCACGACGGTCATTTTCAAGTGGTTGAAACAGCCTCTCGTGCTCGGATACATTGTGGCGGGTTTCCTCATAGGTCCTTATTTCACATATTTTCCGGTCATAACCGACCATGACAGCGTGCATGTCTGGAGTGAAATCGGGATGGTTTTTCTCTTATTCGCCATTGGTCTCGAATTCAGTTTCAAAAAGTTAAAGAAAGTTGGAAGCACCGTTGGGATAACGGCTTTGACTGAGATTGTAGTTATGCTCATTGTCGGATATGTACTCGGAATGCTTCTCGGATGGTCGAAAATGGACAGCATCTTTCTCGGCGCAATGCTTTCGATGTCGTCAACGACGATTATAGCGAAGGCCTTTGAAGACTTGAATCTCAAGGGAGAGAAATACACGGAAAGCGTCATCGGCGTTCTTATTGTGGAAGACCTTGTAGCGATACTGATGATGGTCATTTTATCAACAATCTCTGTCAACAAGGCTTTTGACGGGACGGAATTGCTCTATTGCGTCGTCAGGTTGGTTTTCTTCCTCGTCGCGTGGTTTATTTTCGGCATATTCATCATTCCGTCGCTGCTCAAGCGCATCAGGAAGTTTATGAACGCCGAAACCATAACGATTGTGGCCGTCGGCCTTTGTTTTGTGATGGTCGTTTTGGCCAACTACCTCGGTTTTTCGACCGCCCTCGGAGCCTTTATCATGGGTTCCATTCTCGCTGAGACGCTCGAAGCAGACGTCATCCACAAGGTCACAGAACCGATAAAGGATCTTTTCGGCGCAGTGTTTTTTGTCTCGGTTGGTATGATGGTCAGCCCGCACATTATAATATCGTACATCTGGCCCATCATCATCATAACAATCATTGTTTTGACTTTAAAATCAGTGAGTTCGTTTCTTGGAATGATAATTTCCGGGCACAGCATCAAATCGGCCACACAAGCAGGAATGTGCTTCGGACAGATAGGTGAATTTTCGTTCATCATAGCGACCGTCGGTATGAGTTTCGGAGTCATAGACGACTTCCTTTATCCGATAATCGTTTCAGTATCAATCATCACGACTTTTCTAACACCATATACTATCAAATCGGCCACACCTTTGTACAACTTTATCGAAAAAAGAATGCCGGAACGTTGGAAAGCGAATTTCACTCAGAAAGACGAAGGTGTCAAGATAACCAACTCTGTCAGCGTAACGATGAAGGCATTTCTCTCACAACAGCTGAAAAACCTCGTAATATACGCAACTATCATCATCGCGCTGATGCTGTTGTGCTTCATCTTCGTAGAACCATTCATAGAAAGCATTGTGCCAACGGTTTGGTCTGAAATAGCCAACTGCCTGATATGCCTTGCCGTCGTGTCACCGTTTTTGTGGGCGATGGCCTTCAAGCACCATTTTACAGCCACAACGCACAAACTGCTCGCCAACACGAGATTCAGCAGAAACATCATCATAACAATCTTTATACTGAGGTTTATCATCTCATTATCAATAATAGTCAACATCATAACACATTTCTTCCCGGACGTAAATTTCTGGATATGCCTCGGAGTCGGATTTGTCGGAAGCATAATCCTCGCCTTGTCGAACCATATAATGTTTTTCTACGACAAAATTGAGAAGAAGTTTCTTGAAAACCTCAACAAACGGCAATCTCAGAATTCGTTTGTCATTCCGGAAATCCTCCAGCAGAACTTCACCTTAGGCAAAATGGTCGTAGGAGTCAACAGTTCGATAGTCGGAAAGCGCCTTATGGACACCGCATTCAGAAGCAAATACAATGTCAGCGTGGTCTGTATCGAACGCGGCGACACGATAATCGACTTACCGCATAAGGAGTCCGTCTTTTATCCTTACGACAAGGTGACGGTCGTCGGCGAAGAAAAAAACATAGCAATTCTCCGTCAGATAATTGAAAATCACGACAATGTGTTAGTTCGCGAACGCAAGACGAGCGACATGAACCTGCACAAATTGGTTATGACGGCGACACATCCGCTATGCAATGTCCGCATTTGCGACTCGCAGCTCAAGGAGAAATTCAACGCCATGATAATAG
Source organism: Bacteroidales bacterium (assembly GCA_024400195.1). GTDB lineage: Bacteria > Bacteroidota > Bacteroidia > Bacteroidales > F082 > Limimorpha. The sequence continues at coordinate 2,216 of JAKSNC010000014.1, read as the reverse complement.
CCTTTCAACATGACGACGACTTCAAACTGAATCCGCAAGCTTCTGCTGACTTTAAAGAAGGTGAAACCATCTGGTTCGTAAGCACCGACGAATCCGCCAACGCAATCATCAAAATGGGTCAGGAAACGCGCTCAAACCACCACAAAAACACACTTAAGCACTAATAATGGAGGCACCTAAAATCGACTTTTCGCCACATTTTACCCTGAAACATCATCATTTCGCCCCTAAAAACGACTTTTTCGCCCCTTAGACGATATTTTTAACAATAATTTCACCCCTACGCACCTTTTTAACATAGAGACGTTTTTTTTGTCTATTTTTGCACGTTTTAAAACCAGAAAAACGCAATGAAGGAAAAACGCATTTTCGACATTCTGACACACTATTTGGAGACTAAGCCAGAACAAGACATCGCTTTGTCAAAAAAGGTCAACGGCAAATGGATCAACTACTCCATTCGCGATTATGTGGAACACGTCAACGCCGTAAGTTCCGCACTCATCGAACTCGGAGTCGGCAGAGGTGAAAAAATAGCCATCATCAACAGCAACTGTCCGGAATGGAATATTCTCGACATGGCCATCATGCAGGTCGGGGCGATAACAGTTCCAATCTATCCAACGATAACAAAGGAGGATTATGAGTGCATCCTCAACGACTGCGGTGCGAAGTTGATATTTGCCGACGGAAATTCGGTGCTTCAGAAGGTGGAATCTGTCCGAGAAAACGTCAAATCAATAGAGAAGATTTATACATTCACGACGAAAGAAGGATATGAAAGCTTCAACGACATTCTTGAGTTCGGCAGACAGCACAATCATCAGCAGGAAGTTGACGCCATCAAGGAGTCGATAAAAGAAAGTGACTGTGCGACAATAGTCTATACTTCAGGAACGACTGGAGTCCCAAAAGGCGTGATGATAGCACACAGCAACATCATGAAACAGATTGAGCAATTAAAAGTGACGCCGGCAAAATGGTCGAACAAGGCATTCAGTTTCCTTCCGTTGTGCCATGCATACGAAAGGCTGATGGTATTTCTGTATCAATACCTTACGATGTCGGTGTATTACGCTGAAAATCTTGCGACGATAGTTGACAACATGCGCGAGATCCACCCCACCTTCATGACATGCGTCCCGCGGATTTTGGAAAAGATGTACTTGAAAGTCAGCCAGATGAAGCACGAGATGAAGGGCATCTCAAAATATATTTTCATTTGGGCAATGAACCTTGCCGAAAAATACACCATCGACAACCGTTCATGCTGGTACAACCTCAAACACGCGATAGCCGACAAGCTTGTGTATAGCAAAATCAGGGAAAAAGTCGGTGGTGAAAATTTCGACATCATCGTTTCGGGAGCAGCAAGTCTTCCGAGGAACATATCAGCATTTTTCTCCGCTATAAGAATGCCTGTTTATGAAGGATACGGTCTCACGGAATGTTCTCCGGTGATAGCGACATCGTCTAATGTTCCTTACGGAAGAGAAGTCGGATATGTCGGTCCGGCGATTCCGGGTGTGGAAGTGAAGATAGCCGAAAACGGAGAAATCATCTGCCGCGGCTACAATGTGATGCTGGGATATTACAACAAGCCGGAACTCACAGCCGAAGTCATTGACAAAGACGGCTGGTTCCACACCGGCGACTTGGGCGAATTTAACGAACACGGCAACCTGCGCATCACCGGACGAATAAAGAACCTGTTCAAGACATCACTCGGAAAATACATCAATCCGGAAGTCATTGAAAACAAGTTCGCTGAATCGGGATTTATAGAACACATCGTTGTTTTAGGAGAAAACCAGAAATTCGCCGCTGCCATAATCATTCCAGACTTTGCGTTTCTCCGTTCATGGTGCAAACGTCACGAAATCAAGTTTACCACACCGAAGGAGATGATCACCAATCCGCAAGTCAAGGCAAGATTTGCCGAAGAAATCAAAAAAATCAACGCAAACTTCGGCGACACGGAAAAAATCAAGCGTTACGAGCTTCTCGCTGACGAATGGACGCCTATGAACGGAATCCTTACGCCAACGCTCAAAGTAAAGCGTCCGGTAGTCAAGAAAGAATACAAAGAACTGATAGACAAGATATTCAGTTAGAAGTTAGAAGTTAGAAGTTAGAAGTTAGAAAGATCAAGGAGTTCACTTTAAGAAGCTGTTTTGATTTGTTCGATAGGGATTTGCATTATATTTTCGAGCAGA
>JAKSNC010000013.1 GCA_024400195.1 Bacteroidales bacterium | reverse complement strand
CGACAAATAAATGAGCAAGAAAAGGATTTGACTGTTTGAATGTTTTTGTCGCAACTCCCGAACCGCCAACTGAAAATATTAACAGAAAAGTTGCATTTGTAAAATTACAAACAAACAATAATTTATTAACAATTAAAAAAATAGAAATGAAAAAGTTTTCAAAAACTTTGGTTGCGGCTATCATTATTGTCGTAACAGCGGCAGCCTTCATTGTCGGCTGCAAGAAGGAACAGGATGTAAAGTTGGCTGATAACAGGCAAATTGAGCAAAGTGACAAGAGTGCCGAGGCTGCTATTGCACGTATCACCGACTTCAAAAAGCAGGTGGACACGAGAAAAGCACAACCCGGCATGAAAAGTGCTGAAACAATGAGCATTAGCGATGCCGTTGATAACATTGTTGAGCTTTTCAATGCCGTGTATGCGCAGCCTGAAAACTTCTATGTCAAAACAGTGAGAAACAGTTTCACTATCAATCTACCATTGACATCTAAAGGCAAGGTTCTTGTGGACGATGTAGTGTTAGCCTATAATCAAGCCATTGTGTTGGCACGTCAAGCCTATATCAACGACGGTATTTTTGACAGAAAGGGTTATGTGGGTCTCATAATTCAACTCGGTGACATCACGGATGAGACCGCCACATTGGTGTTTTTCAGTACTTCGGGACAAAGTGGAGACTGCATTGCACCTCCCCAGGAGCCCAACGGCCCTTTTAATGAAGATGACGATTGGATGTATAGGAAACCCTTAGGCAAATGTGATGGTCCATCGCTACCCAGCGGAGCAGACGAACAAATCGAATTGATGATTAAATCTCTCTGTTATAACTGGGGGCTCGACCCTGTTACGGGACGGAGATACTATTACTACGATTATCGACATCGTGATTTCTGGGGTCATGAACATCCCGATACTTTGTATTTCAATCCCAACGTTGAGGATCCTTGCATTGAAGACGATCAAATGAATTCGCTGTATTATAGCGAAATGGGATTTGTAAAGTATTACGGGCCGGTACAAACTGGTTTACAAATGACTGGTAGCAACCGTTATTATTTGATGAATTTTACCATCCAAGGGCAGTATGATTCTGATCATGATCATGGTGAATTCTTTGAACATAATATTTTTGCCGATTATGCCCGTCGTACTTTGGACTGGCCGATTGTTATTGAACATGGGGATTTGTTGGATGACTAATCGTTATAGGTTTATGAAACTTAGAAACATCCTAATACTACTATTGCTTGCGGCTGTCGCACTGCCTGCGACAGCCCAGCAATGGGAATTGGATTTCGGCGACCAGAACGACATCAACCAGTATTCTAAGATTGATGTGGGCATGATTGACGCGGATGACAATGCCGTCTTGATTGGCCAATTTGGTCGTTACCTCAATGGGAACACACAGCTCATCAAGGTATATCCTGACGGCACCTATGAACGCCGCGTGTGTGAGGATTTGCCGAAACAGCTGTATGCGAATGATATAGTTCAACTTGGCAATGGCAATTATTTCACAGTTGCACAGTTTCAACCAGACACCGGAGGCCGTGAACTATGGGCGATTGTTTTTGATGAAAATCTTGAAATCGTCGATACAAAGGTTTATACCCATGACTCTGAAAGGATATGTGCGCCGTGTCTTCTTTATGATAACGGTCATGTGATTGCCTGCGGCAATTATTATGAAGGCTCGAATAGATCATTCCCATATATGTACAGGTTTGACGAAAATGCCGACACTTTGGCATGCCGCTATGTGGTGCCCAAGTACTACAACACCAGCGATCCGGAGTTTCGGCTGCAGGGTTTTGAATGCCATAACATTCTCAAAAATCCCTCAGGTAATGGCTATATCTTTCTATGCAATGGACCTGGAGGAGGTATCGGCACGGCGTTTTATGACGACGACTTTCAGTATGTGAAGGCCTACCGTTACATATTGGGCAATATCGGAATGGCCGACATGGACAGCTATGCATTGGGCGACCGAGGTTATTCCGACTATTTCCTTTCGGATGACAGACTGCTGTTCTTCGGTGCCAGATTACCTTGGAAGCAAGGTATTGACCGGTATCTGTTGACGATTGGTGACCTTGACCTCAGTTGGACAGTTGGACCTGGTCACCCTGACTATATTACGGAAGGCAGGGTCAATCATTATGAAATGGGGTTCCTTCATGAAGAGGGAAGGCATGAAGAGCCTTCGGGAAGTGGCAAATGCATGGCTACAGTGAACGACACGACCATGTACGGCTGTTACATGACCATGTACTACGTGGGGGATAACACGTACACTGGCTTGTGCCTTTTCGACCGCGATATGGAAATCCTTGGCAGTTTCTTCTTCGAAAAGGATTATAAGTATGGGCCGCAATTCGTCCTGCCCTATTCCGACGGAGGTTGTCTGCTGGTTATGAATGGAGGAGAAATCATGTCGCCATACAAAGCAAGCAAGGTTTTGAAAATGACGCGTGAAGATATGCACCCGATACCGACATCTGTCAAGGAGATGCCGCATGAAGCGGTGAAAGCCTTGGCGTATCCCAATCCGGCAAAGGACGAACTGCACATCGACATTTCAGGCTTGCCCGCAGGCGGCGACTGCCGCGTGAACATCACCGACGCCTTGGGGCGCGTCCGTCTTGACCGCTACATCCGTGGCGAAGGCAACGTGCTTACGGTTGGTGTCGGCAGTCTGCCCGCAGGCGTGTACGGCTACCGCATTTACAATGCCGACGGAGAGATCGTTGGCGGAAAATTTGTCAAGGAATGAAAACCTTGTAACGACAAATAAATGAGCAAGAATAGGATTTGACTGTTAGAATCCTTTTACCCCGACAATGAAAATCAAGGAGCCTTAAAACGGCTCCTTTTTTCATTTCATTTTTTTGCGACGAAGAATAGTTTCGACGAAGTGAAACAAGGAAAAGATGCCGGAAAGATATGCAAATCGCATCGAAATGACATACATTGCAAGAAATAAAAACAGTTTCTAAGATCTGAATGTGTTTTTGCCGAAAAATTGGCACAAAAATTGCTGTGATAGCCGCACAATATAAAAACGACAAATTTTCTTTAATTTTCTTGACAACCTTCTGCAACCCCTGTAACAAGGGGTTGCAGTTCGTCTTCGATGTTTGAGCATCGCAAGGCGAGGTGTTGTGTTTTACGGATTTTTTTTTATGCTGATTTTCGACTAAGACGAAAGAAGTCACTGTAAATGAATTTATAGCCCATGCCATGTGTAAAATGAACGAAAAACCGAATGAAACGAATGTCATGTGTACATTCAGAACCATCGCGAAAAAACTTCGCAACTCCTCATGTGAAATCTTTGGATTGTTTGAAGAGTCTTTACTCGCTGATTGTCAACAGGAAAATTTGTGTGAATGGCAAAATGTCGAACATATTCCGAAGTTGAAGAATGATATGGAGAAAGCTGCATTTATCGGCGAAGTGGAAAAATTTGCGGATTATTTCGGCGTGAATAGTTTTCAGGCTCTTGTCATCGGAGCCGTTTACGCCGTCGAACTCGAGAATGCAGGTATCGGAGGCGGACAGGATGAGATAGAGCGCTTTATCGGTATGGACGGTATCGACTTCGTCTTAGTGAGAAACGAACTGAATGTCCTTGCCGAAAAGGGTTTCCTGCAAACGTCTCCTTCTTCTTTTTCAGAACGATATTCAATTCCTGAAGATATTGAAAGTCAAATGCTCGGCAATAAACGTTTCCAACTTCCTAAGCCGAAAAAACTTGACAGATACGACTTTTGCTCCAAAATCGATTCACTGATTGATGATTTTTATGAGAACGACAAGCCGTTCAGCCGCCTTTGTGAATCGGTCACAGATGTCGTCGAGCGTTCTAAACATCTCGACTTCGTGAAAAACGTTGAAAATATGAAGATTGCGTTTTACGACAAAATGATGTTCTATGGCATCTGCGCTGCCGCTTTAAACGGGAGTGACTGCTCGGCAAATGATATGACGATGCGTGTCTTTCCCGACCGCGTCGAAGGTTTCAGAGTGCTTAAATCAATAAAAGACGGCTCCTACGTGCTTCAGAAAAACGGCCTCATAGAAAAGTCGGGCGCGGATTTTTCTTCAGAAATGACAATAAGCCTGACAGACAAAGGGAAACATCTGTTTTTTGAAGATGACTATGCCGTTTTCGCCTCCGAAATAAGGCAGTACAAAAACCTTATTTCATGCAGCAGCATAAAGAAAAAAACGATGTTTTATGCTGACGAACTGAAGGAGAACATAAACGTTCTCGAAAAAAGCCTCGACGACGGCTCCTTCATCAAACTTCAGGAACGTTTTGAGGCAAACGGCCTCGCCAAAGGTGTCACAGCCGTCTTTTATGGCGAGCCTGGAACAGGTAAGACGGAAACAGTCTTGCAGATAGCCAGAATGACGGGACGCGACGTTTGTCATGTCGATATAAGCCAGATGAAGTCGTGCTGGTATGGTGACAGCGAGAAGATTATAAAGAATGTTTTTGTCAACTATAGGCAGATGTGCGCCGAGTCGCCGGTCAAGCCGATACTTCTGTTTAATGAGGCTGATGCCGTCTTCGGAAGGCGCGGCAGTACTGCCAATTCGTCGAATGTCACGGCGACAGAAAACGCAGTTCAGAATATCATTCTTGAGGAAATGGAGCACTTCGATGGCGTGCTCATCGCAACGACTAACCTTCATGGCAACCTCGACTCGGCTTTCGAACGTCGTTTTGTCTTCAAAGTGCGTTTCGACAAGCCTTCAGCCGATGTGAAAAAGAAGATTTGGAAGAACAAATTAGACTGGCTTTCCGATGCTGATTGCAGATTTTTTGCCGAAAGATACGACTTTTCAGGCGGTGAGATTGACAACGTCGTGCGTAAGGTCATAACATACGAAATCGTCCACGACGGAAAACCGAATAGAAACGACGTTGAAAGGTTTTGCGACGAAGAGCATTTTGACAACTCACGCCGCCGTACAATGGGTTTTTAGTAGAAACAGGGGGGGTAAGGTTGGCGTAAAACGATTTCGTGATTTACTGATTTACCGCCGCTGTCATAATTGAATCACAACGCTTTACGTCTGCGTCGAATTGTTCTTTGAAGTTTTTGTCAACAGGCGGTGCCGACGGCGACTTGAACTTCAACGGGTCGATATAGGTGCCGTTTTTCTGCATTCTGAAGTCGAGATGTGGTCCAGTCGAGATTCCTGTGCTTCCGACATATCCGATAATTTGTCCCTGCTTGACTTTCGTGCCTTTCGAGATGCCTTTGGCAAAGCCCTTGAGGTGCATATATGTTGTCGTATATACGCTGTTGTGCTTGATTTTTAGATAATTACCTCCGCCTTTGGCTTGGAATCCCTTTTCAATGACGGTGCCGTCGCCAATGCTTTGAACCGGCGTTCCTGCGGCTGCGGCATAATCCACTCCGTGATGCGGACGCACTATCTTCAAAACAGGATGATAACGTCCGTTGGAAAATGTCGAACTGATACGGCGGTAGTTGAGCGGTGCCTTCAAAAAGGCCTTGCGCAGATTTTCGCCGTTTTCATCAAAATAATCCTGTCGGCCTCCGTGTTCGAAATAATATGCCTTGTGTACAACTTTGTCGTTGGTGAGTTCTGCAGCCCAAATCGTTCCAATGCCCGATTTTTCTCCCTCAATATACTGTTGGTCGTAAAGGACTTTGAATTTATCGCCTTTCTGTATTCCGAAGAAATCTACTGTCCACGCGTAGATGTCCGACAACTGTAGCGTGATGTTCTGGTCGCCGCCGGCATCAGCCATGGCATTCCACAGTGATGAGGTTATCTCGCCCTCGATATATTCCTTCGTCGTCGTTACTTCCTTGTGCCCGATCCACGCCGTAAGCGAGTCAGTGAGACTGAAAACGGCGAAATCGACTTTGTCTATCTCGTAAATCCAAAAAAGTGGAGTGTGAAGGCTGTCGTTGGTTTTGATGAAAGTGTATTTGTTCCCGACCTTTATCTTTGTGATGTCGAAGACGTTTTTCTTGTACTTTTTCGCGATGAAGTCGATGGTGTTGTAGCTGACTCCTCTTTTTTGCAGTATCTTCGACGGAATCTCTCTTTTGCAGACGACGCATTCTTCCGTTATGAGTGTGTCGATGCAGATTCCGTAGGCGAATTTTGGCTCTTGTAAAGTTTGTGCGGCTTCGTCTTGTGCGGCCTTGTCCCCGCATGACAGACAAGCCGTCGTCATCATTATCGCTACAAGCGGCAGGAGAAGTTTGTTGTGTTTCAATTTTTTTTCTTTTCTGATGAAGATGAAATAAAAAAAGCACCCCGTTTCCGAGGTGCTTCTGAAAATGCTTTTTTATTTTTTTGTGGCTTTCTCAAAACCGGCTCTTACGGCTTTGATGTTTGCGTCAACAACATCTTGGCCTTTCTTTCCGAAGATGTGCACGATGGCTTTTTCGACTTTGCCGAGTTCGATTCCGAGATAAGGTATCGTCGCACCTAAGAGAACCATGTTTGAACGCGCTCCGATAGCTTTGGCGGTCTCATTGGCATTGAATGACACGACGTTTTTGAGTTTCGCGAGTTCGGCATTGATGTTCTCGATGTCGGGATAATTCTTTATGTTGACGAACGGGTCGGAATTGGTTATGACCCAGCCTTCTTTGTTAAGCCAAGGCAGATAGCGCAGTGCCTCCATCGGTTCTGATGAGAGGATGATGTCGGCTTGTCCTTCCGGAATGACATCAGCGAAGATGGCGTTGTCGGAGATTCTGAGGTGGGAAAACACCGAGCCGCCGCGTTGTGACATTCCGTGTATTTCCGACTGTTTCAGTTCCATGCCCATGTTGAGAGCCGCATCGGAGATGATTTTTGCGACAGAGACGATACCGTCACCGCCGACACCGCATAAAACTATATCTTTCTTCATTTCTTTTTTTGTTAAATTGTTCTATTTCTTCAAATGTTTCTTCAGTTCGACGAGGCAGGTGCGGTGCGGTATGACCACCGACACTCCGTTGTAGTTGACTTCCTCTTCGATGATTCTGACGTTTTCCTCGTGGTTCTTCGGGAGAGGCACGATGTCGCGGATGTGTTCCGGTGCGACGCCGAGTCCTTCGCATATTTGACGAATCTTGTTGTTTGCCGATGAAGGCTGACCGCCCGTCATGGCAGTGATGTCATTGTCTAAAATGAAGATGACGACGTTGGCTTTTTCGTTGACGCAGTCGAGAAGTCCTGTCATTCCGCTGTGTCCGAATGTGCCGTCTCCGATGACCGCCATAGATGGGAATATGCCCACTTCTGAAGCGCCTTTCGCCATGGTGATGGATGCGCCCATGCAAACAGTCGTCTGGATTGCTCCCATATTGTAACCGAGAGTGTAGCATCCGATGTCGCCGAAGACTTTGCCGCCTTTGTGTTTTGCCATGACTTCGTTGATGGCGTTGTAGCTGTCAACGTGGGGGCAACCCTGGCACAATGACGGCGGGCGGTTGACGACCACCTGAGGCACCGTAAATTTCGATTCGGCTTTGATGTTGAGGGCTTTTGCCACTTTTTCGGCGTTGAGTTCTCCGTCGCGGCGGATGGTCTCGTCAAGTCGGCCTATGACCTTCTTGCCCTTGCCGAGGAATCCCTTGATTTGTTCTTCAACGAAAGGCTGTCCGTCTTCCAACACGAGTATCTCGTCGCATTCGTCATAGAGTCTGTTGAGCATGTTGAACGGCAGCGGATATTGTGTTATCTTCACGACGGGATGGGGGCAGACACCGTTGGGGAAGTTCTCCATAAGGTAGTTGTATGCGATACCTGTCGTCACGATTCCGAGCTTCTTGTCGGTGCCGTCGATGTACTTGTTGTACCCTGACTCTTCCGAAGCCTTGTTGAACAGCGGCTGTTTGTCGATCAATGTTCTGTAGAGGCGTTTTGCGTTGACCGGAAGCAACACGAATGATTTGGCGTCGGCCGGTTCCGTTATCTCGTTCTGTTTGCGTATGGCTTTGCGGACGACTCCGGCGCGGCTGTGTGCAAGACGTGTGGGAATGCGGTACAATATCGGCGTGCCGAGCGTCTCGCTCAATTCGAAACCGAAGTGCACCATGTCGTAAGCCTCCTGCTGATTCGATGGTTCAAGCATTGGTATCATGGCCCAGTGACCGTAGAAACGGCTGTCTTGTTCGTCCTGTGACGAGAACATACTCGGGTCGTCGGCCACAACTACGAGAACGCCCTTTGTCCCTATGATGGCGGCGTTCATAAACGGGTCTCCGCAGACATTAAGTCCGACATGCTTCATACATGTCATCGCGCGTTTGCCGGCGTATGCCACTCCAATAGATGCCTCGAGAGCCGTCTTCTCATTTGCACACCAGTTGGCCCTGATGCCGAGCTCTTTAGCTTCTTTGGATTTCATCACGTATTCGGTAATCTGTGTCGAAGGCGTGCCGGGATAACTGTTTATGGCACTTCCGCCCGCGTCAATGAAGCCCTGTGCAACGGCTTCGTCTCCAAGCAATAAAATCTTCTCCATTATTATAAGTTTGAAATTGAATTACTGGTTGATAAACTTTTTCTGAAAGAATGCAAAGATACGTTTTTATTTCCTGAGAAACAAATAAAATCAACATAGAGAAAAAAAACATCAATAAACAGAATAAATGTGATAAATCCACTTGAAAAATAGTTATATTTGCACCCAAATGTTTGCTCTTATATGAAAGATAGAAAAGAAGTCGTTACAAGGGCTGATGTGAAGAAGGTTTTCGGGAAGGATAATTTCTTTACCGATATGCTTACTCGCGTCGTTATGAGAGTGTTAGGTATCAATAAGATAAACAGACTTTATTCGAAGTCGGCGCATTTGAAGGGTTTGGATTTTGCCGATGACATGCTGCGCGTTTATAATACAACTTGGAACAGGTCTCTTGACCAGCTTTCAGTCATTCCTAAAGAAGGTCCTTTCGTTATTGTAGGTAATCATCCTTTTGGGGCAATTGAGGGTGTCTTGCTATATAGCGCAATAGGCCGCATCCGTCCCGATTTCAAGTTGATGGCCAACTTCCTCCTCACTTACCTCGAACCAGTTAAAGAAGCCTTTATAGCCGTTAATCCCTTCCAAGATAATCCGGAATGGGGCAACAGCGTTGGCGGAATAAGGGGCGCCCTCGAACATCTGAAAGCTGGTCACGGACTTGCGATTTTTCCTGCCGGAGAGGTGTCTCGCTATCATGGTCACAACTATCCGGAAGATATTGAGTGGAGCGCGTCTATAGCAAGGCTGATTCAGAAGACGAAGGTGCCGGTCATCCCGCTTTATATCGACGGTAAAAATTCTAAGAGATTCTATTTCCTGTCGAAGATAAACAGTATGCTTTCCACGGCTTGTCTGCCGCACGAGATGACGAACAAACGCAATATGGATATTCTTTTCCGGCTCGGAAAACCGATAACGGCGTCTGAATTGGAGCCATATTCCAATCCAAAGGAATTGGCGGCCTACCTCAGAAGCCGCGCGTATGCTCTCGAAGCCAATATCCCGTTTGAAAAAACTGCGTTCCGTAATTGTTCCGCAGTCGAAGTGGACAAGCAGAAAGATGTCTCCGCTATGATAAAGGAATTGGAGGCAGTCCGCGACACGTCCCTCATCTTCTCATGCCTCAATTACGACTGCTATCTTCTTGAGCATGACAGCATTCCGACCTTGATGCATGAAATCGGACGACGCCGCGAAGAAGCCTTCCGCGCCATCGGCGAAGGCTCCGGCAAACCCATCGACATAGACAAATATGACAACTATTACAAACATCTCGTCTTGTGGGACAGGGAGAAAAACAGCCTCGTTGGTGCATACAGACTCGGCTATGGCAGTGAAATAGTTCCGAAATATGGACTTGACGGCTTCTATATCTCCTCACTCTTTAAGATGAATGATTCTCTGAAAGAACGCGCAAGCAGGTCGGTCGAACTCGGCAGAAGCTTTGTGTCTGTTGAATGTCAGAAAGATATGATGCCGCTGCTTCTCCTCTTGAGAGGATTGTTGATGGTTGTGGTGAGAAACAAGGATATACAGTCGTTCATCGGCCCGGTGAGCATAAGCACGTGGTACCCGAAATTCTATCAGAGCCTCATCGTGAGATATGTCTCGACAATGCACAATTCCGATACTCTGAAAAACGAGTTCAGTCCGAGGACGCCGTTCAAAGAAGATTTCCTTAAGGTTGATGCCGATGTCCTTCTTTCTAAAAATATGGACAGTCTTGAAAAATTCGACCGTTTCCTGCTGAAACTCAGTAATGGTGCCTATCGTATGCCGACTTTGTTCAAGAGGTATCTTAAACTCGGAGCTAAATTCTTGTGCTTCAATATTGATCCTGATTTTAACGACACGCTCGACGGTCTTCTCTTTATCAATTTTAATGAGGTTCCAAAAAGCGAGTTGGAGATGCTTGTGAAGGACAGCCCTGATGAAGAACGCAGGGTGCTTCTACAGCGTTTCGGTTATGATGAATAATAACGATTAAAACTAATGTTATGAATGGCAGGCGCTTGATAAGAGATGTTTACAACGGCAAGATAAGCGGTGTTTGTGCCGGTCTCGCCGACTATCTTGATATAGATGTCACGATAATACGCGTCGTGTTTATTTTTATGGCACTATGCGGACTGAGCGGACTGCTTCTCTATCTGATATTTCTGATAGTTATGCCGACGCAGTAAGGGCGTTGCCGTCTTACAATGACAGAATTTCCATATACCGTCGCTGATAATGCTCACGACGGTTTTTTTATTCGTATCTCAGTGCGTTGATTGGATCTAATGAGGCTGCCTTCTTTGCCGGATACCATCCGAAGAAGATTCCCGTCACGGCACAGACGACGAACGAAAGCAGTATTGCCGGGGTGCTTACTATGAACGGCATATTTCCTATGTAAGATATTGCGTATGAAAACAAAATGCCGAACAATATCCCGAAGATTCCTCCGATAAGGCTGAGTATCACGCTTTCGCAGAGGAACTGCGTCATGATGCTTCTGTTGTGTGCCCCGATTGACATCCTCAAACCGATCTCCTTGGTGCGTTCCGTGACGGTGACGTACATAATGTTCATGATGCCGATTCCGCCCACGATGAGCGATATGGCGGCTATGGCGGTGAGCAGCGTCGTGATAACACCAGTCACCGACGACATCATGCTGAGTATCTCGGCCTGGGCGAAGACCTCGAAATCGTCGCTTTCGCCGTCCTTTATCTTGTGCGAGACCCTGAGCTGTTTCTTTATCTCTTCAACGGCTTCGTCGGCTTCTTCCTCGGAACTCGCCGACATCATTATCGTGTGTATGTAGTCGATGCCGAGCATGCGTTTTTGAACCGTGGTGTAGGGCATGAGCACGATGTTGTCCTGGTCTTCGCCCATCTGATTCCCGCCTTTCTCTTTCAGCGTCCCGATGACTTTGACCGGCATGTCGCCGACCCTGATGGTCTGTCCTATCGGGTCAACGCCTTCATCGAAAAGTTCTTCGACGATGGTGTGTCCGATCAGTGCGACTTTGGCGTATTTTTTTATGTCTTCGTCGGTGAAGTTCGTGCCGGTGGCGATTTCGAGTTTGCGGATGCCCGGGAGTTCCGTGTTGCCGCCCATTATCGAGCCAGACCAGTTGTAGTTTCCGTTGATAATCTGTGCGCTTGTATTGAATACCGGACTCACGGCTGACACGTGTTTTGCGTTGGCGGCGATGAGTTCCACGTCTTTCATCTTCAGTGATTGGACGTTGTCGCGGCCTGCTGCCACGCCATGGTCGCGGCGTGGTGCCCTTATGACTACGATGAGGTTCGTGCCCATCTGCGAAATTTCGTTGCGAATGCTCAGTTCCGAACTCTGCCCGACGCCGACCACCGTTATGACTGACGAGATGCCTATGACGATGCCCAATGTCGTGAGGAAGGCACGCGTCTTGTTGCGCATCAATGCTTTATATGCTATTTTTAACAGATCCCAGATGTTCATTTTCGTTCTTTTATTGGTTATTCGTCAGTGTCGGAAGGCATCTCGCGGAGAACCTTCTCTGCCGAGCGTTGCACTACTGAGTTGTCGCTGATGATGTGTCCGTCGCGAAGCTGTATCGTCCGTGTCGTGAAGGTGGCGATGTCCGTCTCGTGTGTGACGAAGGCTATCGTCTTGCCTTGTCTGTTGAGGTCTTGAAACAGGCTCATTATCTCGTATGACGTGCGTGTGTCGAGGTTGCCGGTCGCTTCATCGGCAAGGATTATCACCGGGTCGTTGACGATGGCACGCGCTATGGCGACACGTTGCTGCTGTCCTCCCGACAATTGGTTCGGCATGTGGTACATCCTGTCGGTTAGCCCGACCATCTCGATGGCTTTCTCGGCCATTTCGCGTCTTCGCCTCGAAGAGATGCTGCCGTTATATAAAAGAGGTAGTTCGACGTTTTCCAATGCCGTGGTGCGTGCGAGGAGGTTGTAGGATTGAAAGACGAAGCCTATTTTTCGGTTTCTGATGTCGGCAAGTTGGTCTTTGCTTCTCTCTTTGACAGAGATTCCATCAATGAGGTAGTCGCCGGAAGTGGGACGGTCGAGGCAGCCGAGAATGTTGAGCAGCGTCGATTTGCCGGAGCCGCTCGACCCCATGATGCTGATGAACTCTCCTTCGTGAATCTCGAACGAGACACCTTTCAGGGCGTGCACTTCTTCATTGCCGACAATGAACGTACGCCTAAGATTATCAACTTTTATTATTGCTTCCGTCATCATTTTGCTTTTTGTCCGCCTTTCGTTGTCCGTCCGTTGTTATTGGCGTTATTTCCGTCGTCGCGGTGTGGCCCTCTTGGGGCAAACGGGCTTGCGTCTTGTCTTCTCTTCTTGCCTTTCGAGACGACTTCTGCCGACAAGATTACCGAGTCGCCTTCTTTAAGTCCGTATTCCACGATTTTGTAAATGCCGTCGCTCATTCCGGATATGATGTGCTGCGGGTGCATATCGTTGCCCGATTTCACCCAAACGCTTTCAAGCAGAGGTGTTTGTTCTTCATTACCATTGAAATTATGATGTTTGTGGTCTTCCTCGTCAGGTTTGGGCATCATTTTTAATACGTCTTTTGAAGGCGAGAAAGACAGTGCTTCTGAAGGTATCGCGATGCCTGTTGCCTCTTCCGTTATTATTGTGACGCTTGCGGTAAGGCCGGGAAGGAGTTTCATCTGCGGATTCGGTGCGGTGATGATGACGGTGTATTTCACGACGTTGTTTGTGGTCGTAGGTTTGAGGCGAATCTGTTCCACTTCGCCCTCAAAAACGTCGTCGATGTAGGCGTCAACGGTGAATCTGACTTTCTGTTTTTCCTTGACTTGTCCTATGTCGGCCTCGTCAACGTCGGCTTCGACCTTCATCTGCGTGAGGTCTTTGGCGATGGTGAAGAGCGTAGGCGTGCTGTATGATGCCGCCACGGTTTGTCCTTTTTCCACTTCGCGCGAGAGAATCACTCCGTCGATGGGCGAATAAATCTCGGCATATCCGAGGTTCACTTTGGCTTTGTCTAAGTTCGACTTGGCGTTCAGCAGTGATGTCTCTGCTCTGACGAGTGAGTTATAGGCTTCGTCGTATGCAATCTGCGTCGCGGCTTTGGCTTCGTACAGCGTCTTGGTTCTTTCGTATGACGTTTTCGCGTAGTTCATGTCGCTTTCGGCACTGCGTACCGATGCTTCCGCCTGACGCAGGTTCTCAAGCAGATTCGACTTGTCGAGTTCGGCTAAGAGTTGCCCCTTCTTCACGATGGTGTTATAATCGACGTAGATGGCTGATATTTCGCCGGAGACCTGCGTTCCGACCTGTACTTCTTCGACCGGCTCTATTGTTCCTGTTGCCGTGACGGAGTTTTCAATGGTTTGGCTCCCGACGACGTGTGTGCGGAAGACGAGCTCTTTGTCTGCTCCGAAGAAAATGCTGCGTATCAGTTGGAATATTACTATCGCCGCTACGATGCCCCAGATGATGATTCTTCTTTTCTTTTTCATTTTATAAATTGATTTTTAATAGATTAGAAGGTGACTTCTTTTCCCATATACACGTCTAATATTTTTCTTTGAAGGATGAACGAATATTTGTTCTGAATGAACTTGTTGAGCGCGTTGAGGTAGTTGTTCTGCTGTTGAAGGAGTTCTACCGTTGTGATGGATCCGTATTGGAACTGGTTCTTGTAGGCGAGGAACGACATCTCGTATGCGTTTTTTGTCTGTTCCGACACTTTATAGTTGTTATAGGCGGAAACTAAGTCCTGATATTCCTTCACGATGGTTTGCTTTGTGGTGAGTATGTTTTGTTCGTGGGCGAGTTCGGTGCGTTCGAGGGAAATTTCGCTTTGACGTACCCTTGTGCGTGTCGTGCCGCGGCTGTAGATGGGAATGCTCATCGAGATGCCGACCTGTTCGGAGAAAGTCTGGTCCTTCTGGCTTCCGAAGTTGTTGAATTCATTGAGGTTTGCGGTTATGCCGGCGTTGAGGCTGACTGTCGGGTAGTAACTCGACTTGGCGATACGCAGCGACTTCTTCGCGATGTCGATGTCGTATTGGCTGATGCGCAGGTCGGGGGAGTGGGCGAGGGCTTCGTCGAGTATCTCATTCTTTGTTGGAAATGTCTCAAGTGTGCGCAGAAGTGCCGTGTCTGGGGCAATGACGGCGAACTCTTCTTCAGGATCCATTGAGAGTAATACTTTGAGGCTGAGTAGGTTATCGATGATGGACGACTGTGTCTCGACGATGTTGTTCGTGTCTGATGCGAATTGTGCCTTCAGCAGAAGATAGTCGCTTTCGAGAATGCTTCCGATGCTGTATTTCTGCTCGCCTTGTTTGAGGGCTTCGCGGCTGCTCTCCATCACTGCCGACTGGTATTTTATCAGTTCCTCATTGCCGATGAGTGTAAGAAAAGCCTTGAGAATCTGCACGGAGAGGTTGTCGTCGTATTGCGTGACCTTCAGTTCCGACTGCTCGAGGGCGAGTTTCTCTTTCGTGATGGTTTTGTTGATTTGTCCGCCTTGGAAGAGTGTCATTCCGGTGTTGATGCCTGCCGTCCCGGTGTAGCGTGAGCCGTCGTTGTTGTTGCTGAAACTGCCGCTGGCGGAAGCGTTAAGGTTGGGCATGCGCGACTCTTTGGCTAACTGGTAGTTCAGTTCCTGAGTCTTTTTGTCGAGTTCCATCTGCTTTCTGGTGTTGTTGTTTCCGAAAGCGTATTGAAGGCAGTCTTCGAGTGTGAACCTCATCACGACAGAGTCGTTTTGAGCATGAAGAAGCGATGTGCCTAAGGCGAATAATATCAGAAGTAGTTTTTTCATTTTCAAAAGGGAAAAAGTTCACAAATGTACGTTTTTTTTTGTCAGAATTATTTTGAAAAATCACTGTCGGTTAAGAAAAAAATCAACAAAAATACAATGAAAAAGGGCGCGTCACTTGATTATGACGCGCCCTTTGGTTTTATCTGTCTGTCAAATCCTACCAGTTCAGAATCTTCTTGAAGTCGTATGTCTCGGGATTCGGCAGGTATTTCTTTGCGGCTTCGTAATCAGCCGGCGTGATGTACTGCAGTCCGTCTTTGAATATGAGGTCTGCCTTGGGGCCGTGCATATTGACGAGGCGCGGTTTTATCTTGCCGTTTTCGTCTTCGACGTCTTTCAGGTAGAGAGGCCTGATTTCGCCGAGTGAGTTGGCTGTTACCATTGCGCCTGTCACGCCGTCGTCGAAGAGGCGTTTCACGCCGTAGCCGAGAAGTGAGCAGTATGTGAGGTCGTAGCCGTTGGGCTGGACGCAGCGCACGCCGTAGCCAATCTCGACGGGACGGCTCTTGACGCTGAGGTTCAGGTCTTTGAGTCGTTTCTGGAGAAGGATGTTGAAGATGTGTGCCTTGCTCACGTTGCCGAGTTCGGGATGACCGTGTTCGTCGTAGGTGAACGCTATGCCCGACTTTTCAATCTCTTCGTCCGTCATAAAGTGGAACACGCCTTCGCTGATGATGACGACACCATAGCCGATGCCTAAGAGTTTGCGTTTCACTATCGCGCTGACCATGAGGTTGAGGATGGCTTCTAATGTCACTTCTGTTTTGTTGAACATCTCGGGGATGATGACCATCGGGCAATGGCAGGCCGATGTCATACCGAAGGCTAAGTGTCCGGCTTCGCGTCCCATTGCGGAGATGACAAACCAGTTGCCGCTTGTGCGTGCGTCTTCGTAAACGGTCTGGACGAGACGGACAGCCGCGTCTTTGGCCGAATAATAACCGAACGTCGGCATGCCTTCCGGAAGCGGAAGGTCGTTGTCGATGGTCTTAGGCACGTGTATGTTCTGAATCGGGACACCGCAGTTGGCGAGGAATTTCGAAATCCTGTTAGCCGTTGATGCTGTGTCGTCACCGCCTATCGTCACTAAAAGTTTTACGTTGTTTTTGACGAAGAAATCGGTATTGAACTCGTCGTCTTTCGGTTTGTAACGACTCATTTTCAGTGCCGACCCGCCCTGCTTTAGTATGTCGTCGGCCCAGATGAAGTCGATATCGACAACCTGAGGGTTTGACTTGAAGAGGTTTTTGTAGCCTTCGTGAAGTCCGATAACCCTATAATTGTCCTTCAGAAAAGTCTTGGCCACAGTGCTGATGACCGTGTTGATACCCGGGGCAGGACCGCCGCCGGCCAAAATAACGATGGATTGTGTCATGTTTTTAACTTTTTTTACTTGAATAAATTTTTGTGCAAAAATAAGAAAGTCATAGGTCAAAAGCAAATTTTTATCTATCTTTGCCAAGATTTTATTTCACATGGAAAAAGTTAAAAAAATATGGGGCTTCATCGGTAATAAGTATGTGCTCGTTGCATTGATTTTCGCAGCAGTGTTGCTCGTTATCGATGAAAACAATGTTTTCCAGCAGGCTAAAACATATCGCGAACTGACTGATATTGAAGATGAAATAGAGATGCAGAGACAACATATCGAGGAACAGCGCGATGTTTTGAAACATCTTTCTAACGACAGCGTCCTTCTTGAAAAAATAGCGCGCGAAGAATATATGATGAAGAGAATAAACGAAGATATTTACGTCATTCAGGAAAAATAACCATCTAAATTATTAATCAAAAATTATTGTAAAATGAAAAAAATCTTATTGACTTGCGGAATCGTCTGCCTTCTCGCTTCTTGCGGAAGCAACACTCCCAAGCAGGCTGAACAACCGGCCGAGGCTCCTGTAGAAGTTAAAGCTGTTGAAGAACATCACGCTTGCTGCCCAGAAAAACAGGCTGTTGAAGGCAAAGAGTGCGAGCATAAATGCAATCACGAAGGCGACCACAAATGCAATCACGAAGGTGACCACAAATGCAATCACGAAGGCGAGCACAAATGCAATCATGAAGGCGACCACAAATGCAATCACGAAGGTGAGCACAAATGCAACCACGAAGGCGAGCAGAAGTGCAACCACGAAGGCGAGCAGAAGTGCGAGCAGAAATGCAAGAAGGAAGCTGGTGAAAAGTGCGACCATCAATGTGAGCACGAAAACAAATAGTTTCAATTGTTAATGAAAAAACGAATGGCGCGTCAGATTTCTGACGCGCCATTCGTCGTTTATGCTGTCCGGTGAAATTTGTTATTCATCGGACGTTTCTTTCGCCTTTATCTTCTTTTTGTTGATTGTTAGGACGAGGCAGGGCAGGATGATGAGGTTGGTCATCATGGCGATGAGGAGCGTGAACGGTACGAGGTAGCCGACAATCTGTGTCGCTGCGAGTGACGAGAAACTGAAAATGAAGAAGCCGCAGATGAGCACTGAGGCTGACGCTATCATGCTCGGCCCGATTTCCTTCATGGCCTCGAATGCCGATTTGCGTATGTCGCCTTTGTTGTTTCTTATCTGCCGGCGGTAACGCGAGATATAGTGAATCGTGTTGTCAACGCTGATTCCGAGCGCGATGCTGAAGACTATTATCGACGACGTCTTAATCGAGATTCCGCATAACCCCATCAGCGCGGCGGTGAAGAGAAGCGGTATCAGGTTGGGAACCATCGATATTATGACGATTCTGAACGAGCGTGCCACGAGTGCGACCAAAATCGTTATCACGATGAAGGCCAAAAGCAGCGAATAAAGCAGGTTCCTGACCATGTAGTTGGTGCCTTCGAGGAAGACGACGCTGTTGCCCGTTATGCTGACATCGTATTTGTCGTTAGGGAAAATCTTTTCTATCTTAGGCCTCAGCGACATGTTGATGCTGTCGATGCGCGGCGTGGTGATGTTGGCCATCTGCACGCTGATTCTCGTCTTGCTCATGTCGTCGTCAACGTATGATTTGATGATGTCGGGCATGGTTTCGCCTTTAAAGTCTCCGACATATTTCATTATGAAGGCAAGTTCGTTGGTGTTCGGTATGGAAAAAAATCTGCTGTTTCCGTTGAAATAGGCCGAGCGTGCGAACTTTACGACTTGCGCTATTGATATCGGGCGGCTGAACTCGTGGTAGGCGGCGAGGCTGTCTTGAAGCTGGTCTGTCTTCTTCAAAAATGACGCGTTGAGAATACCTTTGGGTTTGTTCGTCTCGATGACGATTTCGTAAGGCATCACTCCGTGGAAGTTTTCTTCAAAAAACATCAGATCTTTGTAGAGGATGTCGTTTTTCGATATGTCGTCAACGACGCGTCCTGTCGTCTCAAGTTTGAAGGCGAAGACTACGCATAATGCGGAAAGTGTAATCACAACGGTATAGGCGAGTGCGTGACGGCGTTCGACGATGTTGACGGCATGTCGTAAAATCCACGATATGAAGTTGTTGTCTTTTGCGTCTATCTGCCTTTCTGTCGGCGGTTTGGTGTAGTAGAACAACGTCGGGATGAGCATCATTGTGAGTATGTAGGTGATGAAGATGTTCACGGATGAAAGGATTCCGAATTCGACGAGCATCTCGTTGCCCGTTATTATGAATGAGGCGAAAGAGGCGGCTGTCGTGGCGTTTGTGAGTAAATTCGGAGCACCGATGCGCCGTATGACCATCATCAGGGCACTGCGTTTGTCGCGGCTTTGATTATATTCGCTGCTGTATTTGTTGAGCAGGAAAATGGAGTTTTCGACACAGATGATTATCAGAAGCGGCGGAATGACACCCGAAAGTATCGAAATCTTGAAGCCAAACCAACCCATGGTGCCGAATACGAAAAGCATTGAGACGAGTACAACGCATAAGATGTAGAGCGTCGTCTTCAGCGACCTGAAGAAAATGAGCAGTATGACCGTAGCAATAACGACTGACAAAATGATGAAGCCGACAATTTCCTTCTCCATCTTGTGCGTCGTGACGGTTCTGATATAAGGCATTCCGGTTACGTGGACGTCGATGCCGTTTTTCTCTTCAAAACGTGACACTGCACTGCTTATGTCGGCAACAACATAGTCGCGCTGACGTGAATTAATGACTTCTTTATCAATGTCTATCATCATCAGCGTGACATCGGTGTCCTTGTTGAAGATAAGACCATCGTACATCTTGAGCTCGTCGATTCTTCGTTTTATTTCATCCACTTCCGACTGCGTCTGCGGTTTCTGCGGCGCAATCTTGACGATATTGAAGCGGCGTGTGCTGTCGTTTTTCTTTAAATCAAATAGGGAAGCGACTGACAAACAACTGTTTACGTGCTGTATTGTGTCAATTTCGCTGTTGAGGTCGTACCAATTGCCGAAATGTTCGAGTGTGTAAAGGTTCTTGTCGTGAATGCCGAGAAAGATGACACTGCCGTCTTGTCCGAACTGTTCGAGGAAGTTCATATATTCCCGCATCGTCGAATCCGATTCAGGAAGAGTCCTGCCAAATTCGTATGATATTCTGACTTTAGACGCGCCGAAAGCCATGAAAATACATAAAATACTGATGATTGTGATGTTGACGGAACGACGGTCAAGAATGAATTTAGCGATCTTTTCCCACATAAAAATAAAATGAGGAGCAAAGATAAGAATTTTAGGTTTAGGAGGCTTTTAAAAACAACAAAAATGTAGAGACGATATACACATCATCTCTACATTTTTGCGTTTTGTCGTCGGAATTGTTATTTCACGACGTTGATATGTCTGACGCTGTTGCCGTTTTCTGTACTTATCGTCACGATATACGCACCTTCGGCGAATCTGCTCATGTCGATGCTGACTTCGTCATCTGATGCCGGCATATCGTAAACCGTCTGTCCGAGCGTGTTGGTTATGACGATTCTGCTTATGCCTTCAGCCTTGATGTTGAGCGTGTTTCTGACAGGATTAGGATAAATCGTCGTCTCAGTCTGGTTCTCTTCGATACCGACACCTATCGTTTGGCAGAGTCCGCATGATGTGGCTTGATAACCTCCGTCTTCCTTGTTACCGTCGAAAATGACTTTCACACAATATGTGCATTGTGCATCCATATCTATGTATTCATCAATGAACGATGTCTGCGAAGCATCAAGTACGGCAAGCATTTCGCTGTTGCGATAAACCACGGCTCCGAGTACATCTGCGTCAGTAGGATAAATCCAAGTCAAAACGTTGCTGTTGGAAGTCGGTTGTGCTGAGAAGAACGTCATTTCGCCGAACTCGTCACACGGGGTGTATGTCCATTCAAAGCTCGACCATTCGCCGATGCCGTTGTCGCCGAATGGGGCCACTTCAACGGTGTAGGTCTCGCCTGCGACAAGGTTTTCGGTGTTTATCTCCATGAAGAGATTTTCCGTCTGTCCGACTTCCTCGCCGTTAATTTTGACGATGTAGTATTGTACCTCGCTGTTAGCTTTTTCTCCGGTAGTGAGTTTAACGTCGTCGATGTCTATTTGATATAAATTGGAGCAGTCGAAATGGCGGATGGCGATGTAGATTTCCTGTCCGGCGTATTCGCTGAGGTCGATGACGTATTCGCGCCACGGGCTTTGGTCGTCGTCCTTGCTTCCTTTGCCGGTGAGTGTCCATTCGGCTATCGTGGTGAAGGAACCGTCTTCGCCGGTGCTTGAAACAGCCACTCCGAAATGTTCGCCGGGGTATTGTACCCAGTCGAGGCAGGCAAAGAAACTGAATATATAACCCTCCTCTATCGATACTTTGGGAGAGACGAGGTAATTATCAGGTGTGAGACCCCATTTGCCGCCTGCCGGAGCCCAACTCTGAGAGTAGGCGTAGCGGAGGCTTCCGTTGTGTCCGTCGCCTTGGGCCTGCATCGTGACGGAGTTCTTCCAGCAGTGGTCGTCTCCGTCGGCATCGATAGTGGAGAAGATACCGAGCGTCTCATCTTCAAAATCCTCGAAGAATATGACGTTGTCTTCAAGACCGGGTTCCCACGATGCCCAGCCTGTAGCGGAGACGTAGAGGTTTTTGATGGTCGGGTTAATCTGTGCGTTGGCAAGGCCGAAGAAAGCGAACAACGCAACAAGCAAAACTGATGATTTTTTCATGATTTGGTTTTAATTGTTAAATATTTTGACAAATGTAAATTCTATCCAAAAGGCTTTTTTCACGCGCCAAAGATACGAAAAAAAGAATAGAAGCTAAAAATAATTTAAAGATTCAACAAGCAAAGTTATAAGAACTATTTAGAACAATCACGAACTAAACGGACAGAGTATTTATAATACAGTGGATTCCATGTCGCATTCTCTATAACTACATTTGTGCTGCTGAAGCTCAAGTACTTCGTACTGGTAGGAAAATTGTCTCTTAGTTCACTCGACCTATAGAAGCCGCCCTTTTGGTGGGCTGTTATAGTCCCAGTGCTGAACCAGCCTGCGGCGGGGAGGAAGACAGCACCGTCAGGAATCTCTTTGAGATCTGTGGTCTCCCCAGTGTAGCCGTCAGGGAAGATGATTAGACCCTCGACTTTGTTTGAGAGTTCCATCCATACACACGTATGACCAAAACCAGTATTCCCATTAACTTTTCTCGTTGTGAGTAGGTATTCCCACTCACTCAATTTCAACGTGCGCCAAGTATTGCCTGTTTCGTCCATGGCTTTGCCCCAATCCTCGAAGGTTCCAGAATAGTCGGCATTGTTTGTCGATGTGCTCATACCCCAAGCTGCAGTGGCTCCGTTACCGCTCCATCCGAACAAGCCCCAGTGATTTGTCGGTGTAGTATTGAATTTCCCATCAAAGAATGCACTTTTGCCAGAAAGCGTACGGTAGTCCCATTGGTGCGCCTCAAAGTTCCATGAAGATGAAATGCCATCGTAGTACAGGTTGCCCGGCGAGAACTCAACTTTGGTAGTTTCGCTGACAGAGAATCTTGATAGAGATGCAGGTGCCGTCAGGTTCACCGCAATACCTTCATTCAGGTGTTGGTTGATGGTGATTTCCGGCACAGTGACATTGTTACCCGTCCAGCCGTCAGATGAGTATGCCTCACCGCCTTCGACAGCATTCTGCGGAAGGAGTATCGCCCAATATTCGTTGTTATTCTTGTTAAGGATTATCTTGCCGTCATTTATCTCACCGTAGTTGAATGAGTTATCGTTCAATGCCACCGTCACCTGATTGTTCATCCCTTTGATGCCCACCGTGCCGCTGCCGGTGTAGTTTCTCACATCGAACTTCACTAAGGCGCATTTGTTCAGCAGGAAAGCCGAGTAACTTGCATCATTTGATGGATAAATCTCTTTCGACGGGGCGTATGAAATCACAGGAAGTCCCTCCGACTGGTTGCTGATGTTAATAGTGAGTTCATCTGTTGTTCCTGCCGTCAGTTCCTCGTTAGGAGTCTTGTTGCCGAGGAAAAAGAATTGCAGAGGTTCTCCCTCTTTCGGGCCGAAGATTGTACCAGAGAATGTCTTGCCGTCTTGTGCTGTCAGTGTGCCGACATACACGCCGCCGCTCGCGACATAGATTTTGTCGCCGGAAGTGAATGTCACTTTGCCATTCACAGTGTTTACGTCAATCTTTGAGTCGCCGCCGACGTTGAGTGTGATATTCACCGGCTTGCCGTCAGACGGTGATTCTGCTTCCGATTTCTTGCACTGTGTGAGAAGCATGGACAGTGCCGCCATGATAACCAATAATGTCTTTTTCATTTTTTTAATTGTTTATTGATTCCGTTGATTTGTTGTTTTTTCTCTTTTTGATGATTGTGTAGCCTGCGGCTGATGCCACGAGGATGGCTATGCCGCTGCCGAGCGGTGCTGGATTTTCGAAGCCCTGATTTTCAATAGTGATTCCGAATCCACCATCGTCTTTGTCGATTTCTTCATCAGATCCTCCGTAAGAGTTGCCGTAAGAGTTGCCGTAAGAGTTGTTCCATGGACCACTACCGAATGTCTGCTGTGCAAGGCTTAACGCCGGTGCGAAGATTATGAGTGCAGCCAAAACGATAATGTTTTTCATTTTAGTGATTTTCATAACTTTCATAATTTTAATTTATAAATATTTAAAGATTTATTCTGTGGTTTGTGAAATTCAAACAAAAAAGCCACAGCGGTCTTTGATATTTCCATAGACCGTTGTGGCAGTGTATTTATTATGAAAAAGTTGTAAATGGTTAATTGTCAACGCAAATTGGGGGGGGGGTAATTCCCAAATGCCTTAACGCGATTTCGAGCATCGAAATTTTACAAAACTTGTATATTGCTGATATACTTTTCATTACGGCGGCGTAATGATACGAATTTTTTAGATATGCAGGATAAAAATTTTTAAGATTTGAAACTCAAAGATTCAAAAAGTCAACAAGTTAACAAGTCAACAAGTCAACGGGTCAACAGGTCAACAGGTCAAATTGTCAAATCGTCAAATTGTCAAAAAGATTGTCAAATCGTCAAAAACAAACAGCTGTCTCCGTAGCTGAGGAAGCGGAAGTCGTTGTCTAAAGCGTATCTGTAGCATTCCTTCCATCTCTCGCCGATGAGTGCCGAGACGAGTAGCAACAGCGTGCTTTTAGGCTGATGAAAATTGGTTATCAGTCCTTTGGTGAGCATGATGGGACACGAAGGCGCTATCATTAGTGACGTTGTGGCCTGAAGATGGTCGAGATGGTTTTCTTCAAGATACTTCAAGACAGTTTCGAGCGACTCCTCGCCTCCGCTTAGTACATTATCCTGATATGGAACCCATTGATTCACATGTAAAACGCGTGGCGCAAAGCCGTCTTTTTTTATCATCACGCCGAGCCAGTAAAGTGATTCGAGAGTACGCATCGATGTCGTCCCGACGGGAATGACGGTTCTTTTCTCCCTTACGGCCTTGAGGATTTCTTCAATGGCATTCTTTTTCAATATTATTGTCTCGGAGTGCATCTGGTGGTCGCCGATTTTGTCGGTGCTCACGGGGCGGAATGTCCCGGCTCCCACGTGAAGCGTAATCTTCGTCATATCGTGTCCCGCCGCCTTGATTTCGCCGATGAGCCTTTCCGTGATGTGGAGGCTTGCTGTCGGGGCAGCCACGGAGCCGTCGTAATGTGCGAAAACCGTTTGGTAGCGTTCTCTGTCCGATGTCTCGGCGTCGCGGTGGAGGTAGGGCGGGAGAGGAACTTCCCCGGCGGCTTCGAGCACTTCGGCAAAGCTTAGTCCTTCCGGCGACCAGAAGAGGCGCACCGTCGAACTCTCGTCGTTTTTATTGATGCGTTCGGCGTTTAAAATTACCTTTTTATCATTGATATTGAGCGGCATCGAGAGGATTTCGTCGTGCCAGCGGCGTGAGTTCCCGACGAGGCAGTGCCATTTTACTTCCTTCGTACTTGCAAATGAAACCTGATAATCGTCGTTTACGGGGTCGAGGCAGAAAATCTCGATTGCGGCACCGCTTTCTTTTCTGAATGAGAGTCTCGCACGTACCACTTTCGTTTCGTTCAGCACGAGCAGCGACTTCTCCGGAAGAAAACGGCAGATGTCGCGGAAGTGTGCATCGCTAATGTCTTTTCCGTTGAAAACGAGGAGTTTAGAAGCGTCTCGTTCCGGCAGCGGATATTTTGCAATGCGTTCGTCAGGTAGCGGATAGTCGTAATCTTCGATGTTTATGTCTTTAACTGTGGTGTTCATCTTGAGAAATTAAAATCTGTATTTCATTCCGGCGGAAAACTGAATGCCGTATGACGGTTTGTCGTAATAGAGGCAGTATTTGTCGTGAAGGAGATTCCCGATTTCGCCGTAGATGTCGAAGTCGTCGTTCAAGGCATATTCGCCGCCGATTTTGAGGTCAACGACGGGCTTGAGTTTTTCTGCATTAAGGTCGTTGTTTAAGGCGTAGCGACCGGTTTGTACACCAAGGTTCGCGTGGAAATTCCATTTGTCGTTGTATCTGAAGTCGGAACGGAGATTCCATACAAAGTTCGGACGGTACCATGCTTCTTTGTAATACGGGTTTCCGTCGTCATTATCGACGTTGTGGCTGTTGATGGCGATGTCGGTCGCGAAATTGAGCCTTTCATTAAATTTATAATGGGCGTTGAAAAGCAGACTGAAGACATCGTCGTCATTGAAAATCACTGAGAAAGTGTGGTCGTCGATGGCGGTTGTGTCGAATGGGTTATATGTGTTTACGAAGAAGATGTCGTTTTTTATTTTGCGGTATCTGATACTTATTTCCGCATCGAAGTTATTGTTGCAGCGGCCTTTCACGCCAGTACGAATGTCGATTTTCGTCTTTGTGTATTGCAGATTTTTATCGTTGTTAATCAGGCAGAAACCGTTGTCGGCGATGAAAGGGTTTTCCTGAATTATGTCGTGTAATGTGTTGACGGCGGTGTTGCCTGTCATCAAGGCGAAGAACTCGATTTTTCTGTCGAGAATACAGAAATGTGCGTTAATATCAGGATAAAGTCCGATATTGTCGTGTGTCTTGAAGTCGAGGCTCAGTCCGAGGCTGATGTTGAAGCTGTAGTCTCTGATGCCGAATGACGGTTTGGCGGCGAGCATGGTGTAGTTTTTATCGATGCCGGCCGTCTGCAGGCTGATGTCGCAGGCGATGGTCTGAACGGAGCCGATGCCGTCGAACCACAAGGCGGAGTGGCTGATACGTCCGTCGGCGCGGAAGGCGTGTTCCGTTATCGAATTAGGGATGTTGGTGAGAATGTATTCGGCGGCAACTTCGTCGTAAAGCGATTTGAAACCGGTTTTATTGCTGTTGAGTGAGGCTTTCGCGTGGAAGATATTGTATCGTTTCGTCGTAGAGTTGTCGTTGCTGCCGCAGATGTCGTACATGTCGTGGTGGAAGTCGGCGGTGGCGCGCAGCTGTCCTATGTTGAAGCGTCCCGTGAAGTCGCCGTAGATGTCGTTGTTCATGTATTTTGTCGGCTCGTAGTCGTTCATATCCAACCATGAAGAGCGGTGTCTTGCGCCGGCTCCGAACGACATCTTCTTGTTCAGTACGGAATAATGTCTGAAGGTGACGAGTGGCGATATTCGGCTTCCGATGCCGGCCGTAAGGAGGTTTGATGTGTTGTCGTCGTTTTTCTTGGCGATATAGTCAATAGGACTCAAGGTCTCCATGTCGGTTTTGTCGTCTTCCGACTCGTCGTTATCTCCTAATTTCTCCAATATTTTATGTATTTTGAGGGCTTCTTCGTCTTGTCCGTTTTCGCGGAACAGTCTCTCCGATATTGTCAGTGCCTTCTTTGTCAGTGGCGAGTTCGGATTTTTTTTGACGAGGCGGCTGAATGCGGCAAGGGCTGAGCGTGGGTCGTTGTCATCTAAGTAGTTCATTCCCATATCGAAGATGGCTTGGTCTTCATCACTTGCCACGGTGTCGGCGTAGTGTTTTCTGTGATTTATTTGGAGGAGGCAGGCTGTTGCTGCGTCTTTGAATCGCGGGTCGTCGTCGGCGCGTTTGAAAAACGTCTCAGCCTGAGCGTAGTCGCCTTTGACGTAGAGTATGTGGGCGTAGTAGTAAGATGATTCCGTGTTGTAATCACCTTGCGTCTGTGCGGCGGTTTTTAGAATCTGTTCGGCTTCTTCGGCGTCGCCCATTTGGAAAAGACAGTATCCTTTTTTGAAGTGATATTCAGAGGCATCGTCTTTTGGGAGGCCGTCGGCCGTTATCGACTCGTAAATCTTCAGTGCGTCGCGGTATTTCTTATTTTTGAAGAGAGTGTTGGCGTAGATGAAGTTGGCTTTTGCGGCATAAATCGATGTCGGGTTGTTGTTTACGAAGTTGATGATTCGTGCAGGACCGTCGCTGTTGTCTAAATAAAGAGACGCTGCTGTTGCGAAGAATTCTGCGTCGATGAGGTGTTGCAGGTTGGCGTTGCGGTTTCCTGAAAATGACAAATATCTGTCGAAGAGTAGCAATGCGGAGCCGTAATGTTTGTTTTGAAACGATGTAATAGCTTCATTATAAATATCTTCCGGCTGATATTGATCGTATTGTCTTTGTGCAGATGCTGTATAGACCGATAATGTCAGGAAAGCTATGAATGCTGTTTTTAGAATGAAGTTCATTTGTCGGAAATTTTTTGCAAAAATAGGTAAAAAAAATCTCACAAATTGTGGAATTTATCAACAGAAAAATACTTGCATAAATAAAACAATTGTTGTACTTTTGCGGCGAGTAATATTTGAGTTATGCGACAAGCGATTAGTT
The DNA here is from genome assembly GCA_024400195.1 of Bacteroidales bacterium. Taxonomy (GTDB): domain Bacteria; phylum Bacteroidota; class Bacteroidia; order Bacteroidales; family F082; genus Limimorpha. The sequence continues at coordinate 21,319 of JAKSNC010000013.1, read as the reverse complement.
TAGATGCGAAAAAGTTGGACTTGATGCAAAAAATAATGTCCATTGACACCGACGCTGTTTTAGATAAGGTGGCGAAATACGTTATGCGTGTTGCAAAAACAGATAAAATACAAGAACTTTCACCCGAAACTCTGACAATGATTGAGCAGTCACGCAAAGAATATGAAGAAGGAAAAGTGTTGTCGTTTGAAAGTGCGGCTGATGCACAGCAGTGGTTGGAGGCATTATAATGTACAAAGTCGAATTTGCAAAGGGACTTGAAAAAGTGTTGAAGAAATACAAAAAGTCAAATCCGAATGCTTTTGCAAAACTCATACGTCTGATACCTGAATTAGAAGCGCATCCGCGAATAGGTACTGCTCATCCCGAGCCTTTAATTCAAGGCAGTTCCGTCACTTATTCTCGCAGATTGAATGCCCATGACAGAGTCATTTATGACATCTACGACGACAGGGTAGTCGTGTTGATTATAGCAGTAGAAGGCCACTACAGCGACAAATAGGAAAATATTACCGTCCGGTAAATGATAATGGATTGTTATGCAAAAAAATCAATTGGCTCTCGGCAGGAGGGCCAATTGAAGAAGAAAAGCATAAGCGGGATTCTGTGCCTCTTGCGAGGTGATTGTCATTTATCTAGGCCTTCAGTTGCCGGAAGGCTCGAGCGACCTACCCACCCGGCTTGAACGGGCAGCTCTTTCGGTTCATGCGAACTATCGCCGGTATATTTGGTTTTGCAGCCCATAAGGTTTGCCCCGCCGCCGCGTCACCGCGGCGGCGCGTCGGCTCTTACCCGACGTTTTCACCCTTACTTCCGCCGAAGCGGAGGCGGTTGTTTTCTGTGGCACTTTCTGTCATCGTTGCCGATGCCTTCTCGTTATGAAGTATGGCGCCCTGTGCTGTCCCGACTTTCCTCACGCAGGATTGCTCCTGCCCGCGACAATCGCTTTTCAAGCCGCAAAATTACAAATTTTGCGGCTTGAAAAGTCTTTTTGTCTCAAAAAATCTTATTTCACATCTTCGGGCTTCACGGCGAACAGACGCAACGCCCTTGTTATGAGCCTGCAAAGTGTTTTCTTGTCACCGCGTTTCTTGAGGTTGACGAAGATTCCCAACTTCTTTACGACAGGAATCTTGAATGTCTCTACAAACTCTATCAGAGTGCCGTTCGGGTCTTCCACGTATGTGAAATGGCCATTCGCATCGCCCATGTCGAAGTCGCCGCCGCTGTCGCAAACGAAAGGCTGGCCGAGAGATTCGGCACATTCGCGCACCAACTTCATGTTGCGTATGTCGAAACAGAGGTGAATGAATCCGGGGTCGCCCCAGAGACGTCCGTTCAATGTTTTGACAGGCGTCGAATCAAGATTCTTGACAAGCTCAATGTGTGATGTCCCGATGAGGTCGGTGAAAGGCCCGACAACGGGTTTTGAACGCTTGAGAAGCACCCTGCGGACTTTGTCACAGCCGCCGACGAGAACCTTCATATCCTCGAAGACGCCCGTTAAGTCGGCGGCAACGATGTCATAATCAAGTAGTTTGCCGTAAAACTCGATGCTTCTATCCATATCGTCAACACCGATAACGACGCCGTTCACTCCGCCCGTGAACTTGCTTTTTTCCTTAAGATAAATATAGTCGTCCTCCTCGACATCGAAGATGTTGTTCCACGGATCGGAGAGATAGAAATGCCTGAATCCAAAGGGTGATTTCACAATCTCGCACAACACGTTGACCTTCTTTTCTACGCAGTGCGCAAATGCGGCGTTGATGTCGGAAGTCTTTATCTTACAGATGTTTATACCGAAGTCACCGATGCGCAACGGCGTGACGGGATAATTCAGTTCTCTGCCTCTCGGCTGCCATACCTCGAAGCCGCCTCCTCCGCGAAGGTTCAGGGCAAGGATGGCGCGTCGCGGCTGCGGCTTGCCTGCGGTGTAGGGGAGCATACGCTCTGCAACGCCTTCGTCGTCGAACATCTTCACATCGAATCCCAAGACATCGTTATACCAACGCCATGTCTCGGCAATGTCGTGAACTCCGATGCCGACCTGCTGTATTCCGGTGATAATCTTCTCTTTCATATTTTTTTTGTGTAAGAATTTTTTTAGTTATGTCGCTGAGATTTTTCCGGCCACCTTATAATATATACAAGGTAAAAATTTGTTGATGTATGCCATCAGCAGTTCTGTGCCGCCTATGAGTTTGCGGTGTCTGCGTCTCTTGATGGCTTTGACGGCCTTCGAGGCAGCCTTGTCAACATCCATTCCGTCGGCCTGTCCCTTGTCCATCTTTCCGTATTGATTTCCGTCTCCGATGATTGCTTTTCGGCTTATCTCGGTGTTAATACGGCCGGGGATGAGCAGCGTCACGTTGATGTTCGGATATTCGAGGCCGAGAGTCTCAAAAAATCCTATGAGTGCGCTTTTGGCAGCACAATATGCCGAGCGGAGCGGAAACCCGAAGAGTCCGGCTAACGATGTCGTCACGGCGATGCTCGTCTGTTTCGATGTCTTTAGCTCGTCGCCGAATTTCTTGATGAGATAGACTGCTCCGAAATAATCTACCTGCATGATTTTTCTGTCAACATCGAAAGATGTTTCAAGGGTCTTTGCGCGTTGCGAGATGCCGGCGTTAAGTACGAAGAGATTGATATTTAATCTTTTCTCTTTGACAAAGTCGTAAAGGCTGTCGATGGATGAAAAATCTTCGAGGTCGAGATGTCGGATGTAGGCGTCGATGCCGTGCCTCTCGCATTCAGTCTTCGTTTTCTCAAGCGCGTTGATGTCGCGTCCGGTAAGGATGAGGTTGCAGCCTTCTGTTGCGAGACGCCGCGACATTGCCGCGCCCAATCCAGAACCCGCACCGGTGACGAGAGCCGTCGCACCTTTGAAACTTAACATCGCAAAAAATCTATTATTTTGTCGCAAAGTTAAAAAAAAATCAGACATAATGTTTTTTTTGGCTATTTTCGCGGCATGATTCAGCATGATTATAAAGTAGGCGTGATAGGTTCTGGAAATGTGGCTTCGCATTTCGTTTTGGCTTTGAAAAAAGCTGGTTATGAAGTTGTTATGTGCGAACATCCGAGTAAGGCTGCGGATACAGAATACGCTCGTGTTGCAGCTTGTGAAGTCGTTGTTATTGCTGTAAAAGACGATGCCATTCACGAAGTCGCCGGCAGGATTTCCAAAACAGAAGCCCTCGTCGTCCACACTTCGGGAAGCGTCTCCGTTGATGCCCTCATGCCGATACGCCGTCGTGGTTCTCTTTATCCGCTGCAGACTTTGTCGAAACAGGCCGAGATTGATTTTCGGAGCCGCGTGCCGCTTCTCTTCAACGCCGTTGATGCCTCCGACGAGCTGAAGTTGAAACTTTTGGCCGAAAGTCTTTCCGATACCGTCATCCGCTGTTCCGATGCCGACCGCAGAAGGATACATCTCGCGGCAGTCTTCGTCTCAAACTTCGTAAACATTATGATACACTGCGGAGAAAAAGTCGTTGGTAATGAGTTCGATATGAAGATGTTTCAGCCTCTGATAAACGAAAATATCAGAAAGATTTTTGAGATGGGAAGCGAAAAGGCACTCACAGGCCCTGCCCGTCGTAAAGATTTGAATACTATTGATATTCAACTTAAATCACTTTCGTCACTCATAGAAGAGAAAAAGATTTACGAAGCAGTCACGAAATATATTCTTGAGAATTTTTAATAATATCGCACCCTTCTATCTTCTATCTTCTAATTGCTTCTCAATCGATTCCTTATGAATCTGTTCGAAGACGGCCTTGACGAACTCATTGCTCAGTCCGAGTTTTTCGGCCTTTTTCAGATAATCGTTCAGTATTTTCTCCCAGCGTCCCATCTGAAGCACCGTGATGCCGTGCAGTTTCTTGTATCTGCCTATTTCTTCGCTGATATTCATTCGTTTAGCGAAAAGTCTAAGCAGTTCGTCGTCGATGATGTCAATTCTCGACCTCAGTTCGCTGATGATTTTTTCTTCTTCTGAAATATCTTTTTTGACGATGAGGACGTTCATCATCTCTTCAAGTGCAGAAGGCGTTATCTGTTGTTCTGCGTCGGTTGCGGCGTCTTCGGGATTGCAGTGTGTCTCAATCATGAGGCCGTCGGTCGCGAGGTCGAGGGCTTTCTGCGCCGTTTCGGTGAGAATGTCGCGTCGTCCGCAGATGTGGCTGATGTCCGTTATGATGTTGATGTCGGGGCGAAGTCGGTGTAATTCAATGGGAATCTCCCAATGCGGGGCGTTTCTGTAGTTGATGTCGTTATCTGGGAAACCTCTGTGTATGGCAGCGACGCGCGTTATCCCCACGGTTTCGAAGCGTTCTATTGCTCCGAGCCAAAGTTTCACGTCCATGCTGACGGGGTTTTTCACGAAGACGGGAATCTGTATTCCGCGCATGGCTTCGGCGAGTTCCTGCACGGAAAACGGGTTGACTACGGTTCTCGCTCCGATCCAAACGGCGTCTATTTTGTGTTCCAATGCAGCTTCGAGATGCCGCGGCGTGGCTATCTCTGTCATAGTGGGCAGTCCAGCTGTTTCGCCGGCTTCGCGCAGCCATTCGAGGCCTTTCTCGCCGATACCTTCAAATGCGGACGGACGAGTGCGCGGCTTCCAGATACCACCTCTTATTATAGAGACTTTCCCGCGTAATGCCTCCGCTATGTTGAGCATCTGGCTGCGGCTCTCTACACTGCACGGTCCCGCTGCGATAAGGAGTCCGGAACGGCTCGAGAACCAATCTTCTATGGTTGATATATTTGTCATTGCGGCTGCAAATTTAGTGATTTTGTAAAAGCGGTGGAAAAAAGTCGAAACTCGAATTCGTAATTCGTAATTCGTAATTCGTAATTCGAAATGTTTAATGCGGAATGTTTTTAGACCTTAAACGGTTCGAAAGGTTCGAAAGGTTCAAAAAGTCAAAAAAGTCAAAAGGTCAAAAAGTCAAAATATCCAATTATCCGTTTTTTTTGTAATTTTGCGCCGTAAAAACAAAAGGTTATGGGACAGAAACTTCCAATCGGCATACAGAGCTTCGAGAAACTCAGAAAAGAAGGCTACTTGTACATCGACAAGACAGCGCATATATATAACATGGTGACTGAAGGCTGTTATTATTTTCTTTCCCGTCCTCGGAGATTTGGAAAAAGTTTGTTGCTCAATACTTTGGAGTCGTATTTCTTAGGCAAACGCGAACTTTTTAAAAACCTCGCGATTGAAAAGTTGGAGCACGACTGGACGGAATATCCGGTGCTGCATTTGGATTTAAACACGCAAAAATATGATAGTCCTCAGGCACTTGAAGGTATTCTTAATGAACATCTGTGTCGTTGGGAGAAAAGATTCGACAGTGATGTTTCTGAAAATTCGCTTGGTTTGCGCTTCATGGGTGTCATCCGCCGCGCTTACGAAAAAACCGGCCGCCAAGTGGTGATTCTCGTTGACGAATATGATAAACCACTACTTCAAGCCATTGGCAACGTTGAACTTCAAGATGCCTACCGCGCCACTCTTAAAGGCTTTTATGGGGCTCTGAAATCGATGGACGGCTGCATCAGGTTCGCGTTCCTTACCGGCGTGACGAAATTCGGCAAAGTGAGCGTCTTCAGCGATTTGAACAACTTGAACGACATATCAATGGATGCCGCGTTTCACGACATCTGCGGCATATCCGAACAGGAGCTTCGCGACAATTTTGAAGTGGAGGTCTCCGAACTCGCCGCAAAATTGGACAAGACTATTGAGGATACATACGTTGCACTACGAGAGAACTACGACGGCTATCACTTCTGCAAAGAAAAACTCCCCGGAGTCTATAACCCGTTCAGCCTGCTTAACGCTTTCTATAAAGGTGAAATCGGGGCGTGGTGGTTCGAGACGGGAACTCCGACGTATCTTATGGAGCTTCTCAAACTGCATCAGTACGTTTTGCCCGACCTTGAACACGAAGAACCCGACGCCGACACGCTCAACTGTGTCGATATTGCCTCAACCAACCCGATTCCGGTCATCTACCAGAGCGGTTATCTGACAATCAAAGGCTATGACAAAGAGTTCGAACTGTTCCGCCTCGGATTCCCGAACCGCGAGGTCAAACAGGGATTTCTGAAATACCTCATGCCTTTTTACGCCAATACGGTTCAGGGCAAGTCGGCGTTCGAGATAAGCCGTTTTGTGCGCTCGCTTTATAACGGTGAGATTGAAAGCTTTATGGAACGTTTGCAATCGTTTCTCAGCGCGTGTCCTTACGAACTCGAACCCGAACAGGAACGCCATTTCCAGAGCGTGATGTTCATCCTCACTTCTCTTTGCGGTTATTACGTTGATATTGAAACTCACACCAACAAAGGCCGCATGGACATGACTGTCAAGACTAAGGACTATATCTATATTTTTGAATTCAAATTCAATAAATCAGCTGAGGAAGCGTTACAACAAATCAACGAAAAAGGTTACGCCGAACCATTTGCAAAAGACAGTCGCAATATCATCAAAATCGGCGTGAACTTCAGCACGGAATGCAGAAATATCGATAAGTGGGTGATTGAGTCGAAGGTCTAAGGTCGAAAGTCTAAGGTCGAAAGTCGAAAGTCGAAAGTCAAATAGTCAAAAAGTCAAAAAGTCAAATTATCAAATTATCAAATTGTCAAAAAGTCAAAAAGTCAAATAGTCAAAATCCATCATGAAAACGATAATAACGAAAATGTCGATGATATGCCTCATAGTTCTTATGATGGCGTCGTGCAAGAAGGATCCTGAAATGCCGGGCGATATGAGTAACCACGAGTATGTTGATTTTGGTCTGCCGAGCGGGCTTCTGTGGGCCACATGCAACGTGGGCGCGAGCATGCCCGAGGACTACGGCGGCTACTTCGCATGGGGCGAGACGACAATAAAGAGCACGTACTATTGGAACACTTACAAGTGGTGCAACGGCTCGGAAACCACTCTCACCAAATACTGCACGAATTCAAATTACGGCACAGTTGACAACAGAACCACACTCGACCCCGAGGACGATGCGGCGCACGTGAATTGGGGCGGTAACTGGCGCATGCCTACGAGTGCCGAGTGGGAGGAATTGTACGATAACACGACCAGCACATGGACTACGGAAAACAGTGTGTACGGTCGTAAGTTTGCGAGCAAGAAAGATGCCGCGAAATACATCTTCCTCCCGGCTGCCGGCTACCGCGGTGGCACGGACGTGGACGATGCGGGTTCCCACGGCTACTACTGGTCGAGTTCGCTCTACTCGTCCAGTCCCTACAGCGCGTACCTCATGTACTTCGGTCCGGGCAATGTCCCGCAGAGCAGCCTCGACCGGTTCTTCGGGTTCTCGGTGCGCCCAGTGCAGTAGTTCTTAGAATTTAACCTGCCTTGTCAAGGAAGAAGAGGCCTCATCCTGCTGCGGAGTGGTTGCATGGGCAACGGCGCCCGCCCTCAGGCGGGCTACCAAGCCGTCGTCAGGGCCACCTCGCCGCAGCAAACATTTTTTATATTACCAAGTGGTGCCGTCCTTGCGAGCGACCGCAGGGAGTCGAACAATCGCCAGCACGACATGTTTAATGCGTAATTCGTAATGCGAAATGCGGAATGTTTTTCGACCTTAGTCCTTAGTCCTTAGTCCTTAGACTTTAGACCTTCGACATTAAACCTTAAACCTTAAACGTGTCTTACTCTGAAAAAGGTTGACTCCCAAAACGAGGAGTTAATAATGTTCAAGTACACAGAAAAATGGATCAAGTATTACGATGAAGTGATACGCCTTCACACCGAAGAGGGTTACGGCTGCAGGAAGATTGCCAAAATTATACCGATAAGTCATGCCACGGCAAGCCTTTGGATTGCTAACTTTGTATTCGAAAAGGGCAAACCGTGCCACAGAACCACAGATATGAATAAAAAGAAGAAGTTAACAGAAACGGTGTCCGACGAGACGTCAGTCTTGATGGCGAGGATAGCCGAACTGGAGAGGCAGCTTGATTATGAGAAGCTCCGCGCGATGGCGTACGACAAGATGATAGACCTCGCCGAGAAGCGGTTCAACATTCAGATAAGAAAAAAATCCGACGCCAGACAGTGAGCGACCTGCATGCGGAGACCGGCTGCAGATATAGTGTGGCGGTTCTCTGCAAACTGTTTGGCGTGAGCAAGCAGGCCTATTACAAATATGACGACGACGCTGCCGTGGCCAAGGCGGCCCGCGAGGAGTTCGCCGTCCGGTATATCAAGGAGGTGCGTTCTACAGACCCCGGTATAGGTGGTGTGAAGCTCTGGTATATGTACTGTCGCGAGTTCGGGTGCGACCGCCCCATCGGCCGCGACCGGTTCTGCCGCCTCATAATCGAGAACGGCCTTAAGGTGCGGCAGAGGATACGAAAACCCCACACCACCGACTCGACACACGGGCTGCCGACATATCCCGACCTGACGAGGGAATTCGTCCCAACGTCCGCTAACCGGTTGTGGGTGAGCGACATAACGTATATAATGATTATGTATGACACATGCCATTACTACTTCTGCTACCTATCGATAGTGCTGGATGCCTATACGGAGGAGATTATCGGCTGGAGCGTCAGCCCGAGCCTCGACACGTCCGGCCCGATGGAGGCGCTGCGGAAGGCCCTCGGGCGCATAGAGGGAAAAGAAGTCAGCCTCATACACCACTCCGACCGCGGCTGCCAGTATGCCTGCCGCGAGTACGTGGACACGCTGAGACAATACGGCATCAGGATAAGCATGACCGAGTCGGGGAACCCCAAAGACAACGCCCAGGCAGAACGCGTCAACAACACAATGAAGAACGAGCTGCTCAAGGGCAGGGTGTTCGGGAACATTTGGGAGGTTGTCGAAGCCGTGGACGCAGCCGTGGACTTCTACAACAACCACAGGCCGCACATGAGTATCGGTATGAGGACGCCGGCGGAGATGACCGAAGTGGTCGGAGACCGCAATATGAAGTGGCACAGCCGCAGACGGGAGGCAATTTTGTCGAAAAAAGAATCTGATATGTCAGATATAACTGAAAATTCTTTACCTTCGCGTCCTGTCAGCGGTCTCCCTACGGCCTCCAGTCAACCGCTGACAGGGATAAGGCTTCGCCGGTAAACTCTTTTCAGTAACAAAAATAAAAAAGTAAACTAAAATTAGTAATAAATCATTAAAAAGTATCAATCAGAGTCAACCTAAATCAGGAAAAGACAACGGTTCAAAAAGTCAAAAAGTCACTTCTTCACATCTAATGCGTCGCGTAAGGCGTTGCCTGTGAGCATGAAGGCGAGGACGAGCAGCATTATCGCCAAGCCTGGAAGAATGGCGAGATAGGCGTTGTCGAGGATGATGTACGCGTAGTTCTCCTTTATCATTCCGCCCCACGATGGCATCGGAGGCTGTACGCCAATGCCGAGGAAACTCAGTCCCGCCTCTAAAAGAATTGCCGAAGCGAAATTAGCGGCTGAAACGACAATGATGGGGTTTATCACGTTAGGAATGATATGGCGGATGATGATTCTCGCGTTGCCGAAACCGAGGGCGCGACCTGCCTCAACATACGTCGTTTCGCGAATGGACATTATCTGTCCGCGCGTGATACGTGCCACCTCAACCCACATCGTCAAACCGACGGCGACGAAGACCTGCACGATGCCTTTGCCTAATGCAAACGTTATAGCGATGACGACAAGCAGCGTCGGAAGTGACCACACAACGTTGACAAACCACATCAGAACATCGTCAACCCAACCTCTGAAGAAACCAGCGAGACCGCCTATCAACAAACCGATTAATACGCTGAGAATCACGGCGATAAAGCCTACCGAGAAACTTATACGCGTGCCGAGAATCAGACGGCTGAAGAAATCCCTTCCGAACTGGTCGGTTCCCAAAATGAATTTTCGGTGAGTGACGCAATTAGCCGAGATATACGTCTCCGCTTCTTTATCCGAATTGAATATCAATCCATTGGAAAATATTTCATTGGAAAATTCTTCGGTGAACGGTTCGCCGGCGTGTTCCGGATTGAAAATGAAAACCGTCGTCTTTTCCTTTGATATTTCGAGAGAGTCGAATGGTATGTTGCGGTAGGGTGATGGCCGTCCGCCCCAGAGTCTGCTTATGAAAGAAGGCTTTTCAACGGTCGTGTTTTTTTTGACTTGAAGGAAGTCGCATTCAAAGCCGGGCTTCTGGGTGCTTATCTCAAGAATCTGCATGTTGGCATACGGCGTCGTGTCGGGTACGATGATATACGCGAAGACGGCGATTAGTGCGCATAATATAATGAAACACAGTGATATAACGCCGGTTTTGTTTTTGCGGAACTTCTGCCATGCTATGCGTGATGGCGAGAGATTTTCGTATTTTTTATTATTTTTTTTCAAAACAGTTACTTTTTTCAAAAATTTTCGTACCTTTGCAGCCTCAACCTGATGGTAGATGTAGCTCAGCTGGTTAGAGTACCGGATTGTGGTTCCGTGGGTCGTGGGTTCGAATCCCACCTTCTACCCCAAGTTCATTCAAACATCCTTAGACATTCGTTTAGGGATGTTTTTTTGTCCGTTGACTCCTTCCGTTTTCCTATTATCAGCGCACACGACACCTGATAGTCGCCGGCGGGGAAATGCTTGGTGTAACTTCCCGGGACGACCACCGAACGCGGCGGTACAATGCCTTTATATTCAATTGGTTCTGAGCCGCTGACATCAATGATGTGTGTGCTCTGGGTGATGACGGTGTTGGCTCCGATGACGGCTTCTTCGCACACTCTGACACCTTCCACGATGATGCTTCGCGACCCGATGAAACAGTTGTCTTCGATGATGACCGGCGCGGCCTGAACGGGCTCTAAGACGCCTCCGATGCCGACACCCCCGCTGAGATGGACGTTGCGTCCGATGCGTGCACACGAACCAACTGTCGCCCAAGTGTCAACCATTGTGCCGCCCGCCACATACGCCCCGATATTGACATACGACGGCATTAAAACAACCCCGGACTCTATGAAGGCTCCGTATCGTACCGTGGCGGGCGGCACAACACGAACTCCCGCCTCCGCAAAACCACGCTTCAACGGTATCTTGTCATAATATTCGAAGATTCCGGACTCGCTGACCGACATCCCCATAATCGGAAAATATAAAATGATGGCCTTCTTGATCCATTCGTTGACCTTCCAGCCATCGCCATCTCTTTCGACTACGGTAAGCATGCCTTTGTCAAGATTATCAACTACTTCCCTGATTGTACGCGCCACCTCCGGCTCTTTCAAAAGGCCCCTGTCGTTCCACGCCTGTTCGATGATGTCTTTCACTTTATCTTTTTTTTGACTTGCAAAGATATGCAATTAAGTTTTAGAAGCTGTTTTGAATTTTTTTAACTTTGCACAAATTTTTTAGCCTTTTACAGAAATGGGGAGAATTTTGGCGATTGACTACGGACAAAAACGCTGCGGAATAGCCGTCACCGACCCGTGCCGCATTATTGCAAACGGACTCAAAACGGTTCCGGCACAACAACTCGTTCAGTTCATAGTGGACTATATGAAGAACGAACAAGTCGATATAATCGTCATTGGGGAACCAAAGGATATGCACAACCGCCCGTCAGATTCGACTCGTTTCATAAAGCCTTTCGTAGAAAACCTGAAAAAGGCACTTCCCAATGCCGACATCCGATTCTTCGACGAGAGATTCACTTCTGTCATCGCACATCAGACCATGATTGATGCCGGACTTGGAAAGAAAAGGCGGCAGGACAAAGGCCTCGTCGATACCATTAGCGCGACCTTGATACTGCAGTCGTTTATGAAAACTATTTAAAAAAACTGATTTACAATGATATTGCCCATCGTAGCATACGGAAATTCAGTACTGAAACATCAGGCCGAAGAAATTTCCAAAGATTATCCGGACTTCAAACAGCTCGTCGCTGATATGTTCGAAACAATGTACCATGCACAAGGTTGTGGTCTCGCAGCACCGCAGATAAATAAGTCGATAAGACTGTTTGTTATTGATACTGACGAGTTTAAGGAGAAATATCCCGAAGGTGCAGGCATCAAAAAAGTCTTCGTCAATCCGCAAATAATCGAACTTTCCGGTACAGAATGGTCGTTCAAGGAAGGATGCCTCAGTCTGCCGGATATGAGCGAGGATGTAATCCGCCCGTCAAAAGTCAGGATTCATTATTTTGACGAGGATTTTGTCGAGCATGAAGACGAATTTGACGGAATCGTGGCACGCGTTATCCAACACGAATACGACCATCTTGAAGGCCTCGTCTATGTCGACCGCGTCAGCTCGATGCGTAAACTCTTAATAAAGAGTAAGTTGCGTAATATAACGGAAGGCCTTGTCAATCCAGAGTATAAAATGATTTTTGCAAAAAAAAATAGGAGATAAAATATGAAAACGATTTTCAGAATCTTTGCTGCTGTCATAATGTTCGTTTTGGTCGGTTGCACACAGTCATTGGAAGAAAAAATAGCCGGACTTGAAGAAACGGCTTTATCTACAAATGGTGTTCTTCTTGAAGATGTCGGTACGCAACTTGTTGAAAATTATTGTCTTTATGCGGAACGAAATCCAAAAACGGAACAGTCGCTGCAGTATCTTTTCAAGGCTTTAGACGTGGCTATGAATATGAAGATGGCTCAGAAATCACTCGATATCTCCGAAAAGATTCTCACGGAATATCCCGATTTCGAGAAATGCGACCTCGTGGCCTTTATGAGGGGTATGATTTTCGACGGAATGTTTCATGATGTTAATTCAGCCCGCGCCGCTTACGAAGATATGATTGCGAAATATCCCAACAGCGAACTCGTCCCGTCGGCACAAAACTCAATAAAACTACTCGGCCTTTCCGATGAGGAGATTATCAGGATGTTTGAAGCGGCCAATGCTGACGATTCTGTTGAAGCACAATAATTTAGAGCAATGATTATCAAAAGTGCCAACTATCTTCAGAGCAGCACGGATATAGCAAAACTGCCCAAATCCGATATGCCGGAATATGCCTTCATCGGACGATCCAACGTCGGCAAGTCGTCGCTGATAAACAAACTCGTACAGCGAAAGGAGCTGGCCAAGACATCGTCAATGCCGGGAAAAACCATCACAATCAATCATTTTATCATCAATGACGAATGGTATCTCGTGGATTTGCCGGGCTATGGTTTCGCCAAACGTTCCAAGACAGACCGCGAAATGTGGAAGAAAATGCTCTCTGACTATATGACGAAGCGTACGAACCTTGTCAATACTTTCGTTTTGGTTGACAGCCGCATCGAACCGCAGAAGTTAGACCTCGACTTCATGGCTTTTATGGGCGAAAACGGACTTCCTTTTTCAATCGTTTTCACCAAGGCCGACAAACTCGGCAAAAACAAGTTGGCCGAAAATATCAGACTTTATAAGGAAGAACTGCTCAAGGAATGGGAAGAACTACCGCCGGTTTTCGTCACTTCGGCGGAGACAGGACTCGGCCGCGATGAGATACTTGATGCCGTCGAGAGCTGGAACAAGGTGATGACGAATGATTAGGTTCATCCAATGAAAAAGATTGTAGCAGTTTATTTCAGCGCGACGGGAACCACTGAAAAGATAGTGAAGACCATAGCGTTACAGCTTTCGGAAGATCTGTGTCTCCCGATGGAAGTGTGCGATTTCACTTTGCCGGCAGCACGAAAAAATCCCCTTGTCTTTGAGGAAGAGAGCATTCTCGTTTTCGGAACGCCTGTTTATGCCGGGCGCGTGCCGAATCTGATGGCGAAATATCTCGTCACGATGAGGGCGGAGAAGTGCGCGGCGGTGGCTGTTTCCGTCTATGGCAACCGCGATTTTGATGATGCACTCGTTGAGACGTGCGACATACTTCATCATGCCGGAGCCGTCGTCGTTGCAGCCGCAGCGTTCATCGGCGAGCATAGTTTCTCGAAAACCCTCGCCGTCGGTCGTCCCGATGCTGCAGATATTGCCAAAGCCGTTGATTTCGCGAAAAAGACATCGGAGAAGTTTAAGAATAATGTCTTATCGGAGCCGGAACCTGACGGAGTGCCTTTCCCGTATCGCCAACATTTTCAGCCTGTTAACGCCGATGGAGAACCTTTCGATATGAGGAAGGTTAAACCCGCAACTTCGGCAGACTGCCTCAGTTGCGGGCTCTGTGCCGAGATTTGTCCCATGGGGGCGATTGACAGTTTCGATTTCTCCTTGGTCAATGGTGTCTGCATTAAATGCGGAGCCTGCGTCAAAAAGTGCCCGACGCACGCCAAGTCGTTCACAGACGTGAACTATCTCTATCATCTCCGCGACATCGAAGATAAAAACCGGAGCCGAAAGGAACCGAAAATGTTTCTTTGAGCAGCACTGCCTTAGAGTCGAGAGTCAAAAGGGCAAAGGGCAAAGGGCAAAGGGCAAAGGGCAAAGGGCAAAGGGCAAACAGTTAATGGCTAACGGCTAACGGCTAACAGTTTCCTCCCCGACTTTTCTTCCGAGTTCGAAAAGCCTTTCAATGTCGTCTTCCCTTATCGGTGCACCTTTCACTTCGACATTCTCGGCAACGAGGTTCCATTTCCCTTCTTCGGCAAACTGCGATAAAGTCTTCAGTCCGCCGCCGCTCCAGCTCATTCCTCCGAAGAGTCCGAAAACCTTGTTCTGAGGCTTAAATTCGTTGAGTTCGTGCACGAGCATGGTCATGTTGGGAAACATATTGCCATAATGGGCGCAGGCCCCGATGACGACGCCTTTGTACTTCCAGATGTCGCTCATTATGAACGATGATTCCGTCCGCGCCACGTCATAGACTTTAATCTCCTTGATGCCGGCTGCTGCGACTCCTTGTGCGATGATGTCGGCCATGCGTGCCGTGTTGCCGTACATCGAGCCATAAACGATGACGACGCCTTCTTCCGACTGATGGGAACTCCATTTCGTGTAGTTCTCGAGCACATGAGCAATGTCTTTTCTCCAAATCAGACCGTGCGACGGCGCAATCATTTTGATTTTGAGGCTGCCGAGCCGCTGAATGGCCTTGAGAGTTGGTGCGGCGACCTTGCCGACAATATTGGCGTAGTAACGTCTCATGTCGTCTTCGTAAAAACTTGCGTTCACTTCGTCGTCGAATATTCCGCCGCAGAGAGCCCCGAAGCCGCCGAAAGCGTCATTAGAGAATAAGATTCCCGTGGTCTGTTCGTATGTCACCATCGATTCAGGCCAGTGAACCATCGGAACGGTGAAAAACTGCAGTTCGTGCCTGCCGATGTTGAGCGTTTCGCCGTCGGCGACGATTTTCTTGTTGCGTATCTCCCCGTAAAATGCTTCAAGAGGCGCAAAAGTCTTCGCGTTGCCCACAATCGTTATCTCGGGATATTCCCTGATGACCGTCGCGAGAGCACTGCTGTGATCGGGCTCGGCATGGTTGATAATCAGAAAATCAATACCGCGGCTGCCTATTATCTGCCTGATTTTGTGAAGATATTCGTCAGTAAAGCCGACTTCAACGGGATCTATCAATACCGTCTTGTCATCAACGATGAGGAAAGAGTTGTAAGATACGCCGTTTGGAATCTCGATGTGGTTTTCAAAATAGTCAGTGCGTCTGTCGTTGACACCGACATAATAAATTTTTTCAGAAAGATTTGTTATCATAACGGTTTAATCTTCAAGGAGTTCGAAATCTTCTTTTCTATGCTTGCACAAAGGGCATACAAAATCGTCCGGAACCTCGTCGCCTTCGTAGATGTATCCGCATACTCGGCAAATCCATCTCTTTTTATTGTTAGTCGTTTGCTGCGGTTTTGGCTTGATGTTGTTCTGATAATATGTGTATGTTACAGATTCCTTATCGGAAAGAACTTGAGCATCAATGATTTCTGCAATGAACATTGTGTGCGACACGAGGTCGATTCTTTCGGTGACCTTACATGCTATGAAGGCATTGGTGTATTTCGGAATGTAAAGGACGTTGTTGACGGCGCGATGTTCTTCTTTACATTCCGCAAATTTGTCAACATTTCGTCCCGATTGAAATCCGAAGTGTTTGAATACGGTAAACGGTGTCTCTGTTGTGAGGACAGAGACATTGAAAACCATTGAGTTGAGAATCATGTCGTGAGTAAGATTCGATTTGTTGACACTCACGGCGATGCGTACCGGCTTGTCGCTGACCTGCATCACGGTGTTGATGATGCAGCCGTTGTCCTTGTTGTCGTAGTTGGAGGTAAGGACGTAAAGTCCATACCCCAACTTGAATAGTGATTTCGTGTCCATGGCCTAAATTTCTGAGAAGTTTTCCTTACCTACGCCGCAAAGTGGACAAGTCCAGTCTTCCGGAAGTTTTTCAAAAGGTGTTCCCGGAGCGATTCCGTTGTCGGGATCTCCGATTTCTGGGTCATAAACATAACCACATACGTCACAATTGTACTTTTTCATAATAATATTGTTTTAAAAGGTTGTTTTTGTTTTTATTCTGATGTTATTGATATTCTGTGCATTTGGGGCAGATGCCGTAATAAGTCACTTCCACGTTTTGTATGTCGAAACCTTGTGGTTCTGAATTGTTTATCATAGGTATCGGAACGTCGAATATCTGTCCGCAATTCTTGCATTTGAAGTGAGCGTGTTCTTCTACGACACCGTCGTAATGTGTTGTGTTGTCGTCTGTCGTGAACGAGATGACTGCGCCTTTGTCGCAAAGCAGGGTGAGTGTGTTGTAGATCGTCGTTTTTGACAGAGTGGGGATGCTTTTTGACAATTCCCTGTAGATGTCGTCAACGGTGGGATGCGTCTTGTGCGTGAGCATAAAGCGCATTATCTCAATTCGCTGTACCGACGGCGTTATCCCTTTTTCCTTGAGGAATTTTGATATAGTAGTAATCATTTCAATTATGAATAGAGTACAAAGATAAGAAAAAAAAGCATACGTAATGCGTTGTGGTAGTGAAATAGTGATATTGACGGATTCGATAGTGCAAAAAAAAATAGAGCCCGCAGATTTGCAGGCTCTGTTTTTTGGGATTCTGCGTGCGTTAAGCCTCGACGATAGCATCATTCCGGCAGACACTTGCACAAGTGCCGCAACCAACGCATGAATCAGCGTCAATCGAATAGATTGAGCCTTTTGAGATAGCTCCGACCGGGCATGCATCGATGCATTCACCGCAAGCTTTGCATTTGTTTGTGATTTTGTAAGCCATAACTTTTTTTTATTTGATTTTAATGCCGCAAAGTTACGGCTTTTTCTTCACAAAAAACCATAATTATTTTTTTTTTAATACCTAAAAAAAACGTACCTTTGCACTCCTTTATTGATATTAAATACAAATACAAATAATTATGACAGGTAAAAGTAAGGTTGTAGAACTTGAACAGGTCGTCATACGTTTCGCTGGCGACTCTGGCGACGGAATGCAGCTTACGGGATCGCTGTTCTCCGATTCTACTGCGTTCGCGGGCAATGATTTTGCCACGTTCCCCGACTATCCGGCCGAGATACGTCCGCCTCAAGGCACTGTTGCCGGTGTCTCCGGATTCCAAGTCCATTTCGGACACAAACCGGTTCATTCCACGGGAGACCTCTGTGACGTCCTCGTTGCTATGAATCCCGCCTCCATCAAGGCAAATATGCGCTGGCTCAAGCCCGGAACAATCATCATCTTCGATTCCGACTCGCTCAGCGACAAGGCTCTCGAAAAAGCAGGCTACACATCGGATCCTACAACAGACGGATCTCTTAACGAATACAAGCTTATCAGCGCGCCTATCTCGGCTCTTACCGAAGAAGCCCTGAAAGATTTCGGAATGGACAAGAAGTCGATGCTGAAATCGAAGAACATGTTCGCCCTCGGCATCGTGATGTATCTGTTCAATAGATCTCTCGACTCGGTCTATAAATATTTCGAGACGAAGTTCAAAGGCAAACCGCAGGTTATCGAGGCAAACCGCACCGTTCTTGATGCAGGCTTCCATTACGCCGACACGTGGGAACTCTTCGCCAACACATACGAAGTTCACGCTGCAGAACTCGAGAAGGGCAAATATCGCAACATCACCGGAAACACCGCTATGGCTTGGGGCCTCATGGCCGCTGCCGAACGTTCCGGACGCCAGCTCTTCCTCGGTTCATACCCGATTACGCCGGCTACAGATATTCTTGTCGAACTCACAAAATACAAGAACCTCAATGTTAAGGCATATCAGGCAGAAGACGAAATCGCCGGTATCATGTCGTCAATAGGCGCATCATACGCCGGATGTCTTGCTGTCACTACGACTTCTGGTCCGGGTCTCTCGCTTAAGAGTGAGGCAATGGGTCTCGCCGTCATGACTGAACTTCCGCTCGTCATCATCGACGTTCAGCGCGGTGGTCCGTCAACGGGTCTTCCGACCAAGACGGAACAGAGCGACCTCCTTCAGGCACTTTATGGACGCAACGGAGATTGCCCTCTCGTCGTTATCGCCGCTAAGAGTTCGGCCGGCTGTTTCTACGCCGCTTTTGAGGCCGCACGTCTCGCACTCGAACACATGACACCTGTCATCCTCCTCAGTGACGGCGCTCTCGGCAACGGTTCCGAAGTGTTTAAGATTCCGACAATGGCCGACATGCCTACAATCGTTCCGCCAATCGCGAAAGCCAACGATCTGGAATACGCGCCTTACCGTCGTAATCCCGAGACTTTGGTCAGACAATGGGCGGTTCCGGGAACGGAAGGCCTTCGTCATCGCGTCGGCGGACTTGAGAAGGAAAACGTTAAGGGTAACTTGTCAACAGATCCGACAAACCACCAGATAATGACTGAATTACGCGAAGGTAAAATTGAACGCGTAGCCAATGATATTCCAGAACAGGAGATTTATGGCGACAAGAACGCAGACCTCCTCGTCGTCAGCTGGGGTGGTACTTACGGCGTCGTCCGTACCGCAGTGGAAAAACTCATGGCAGAAGGTAAATCTGTCGCCCACGCTCATTTCTCATACATAATGCCGCTTCCTAAGAATACCGCTGACGTTCTCGCCGGCCACAAGAAAGTCGTTGTGTGCGAAATGAACCGCGGACAGTTTGCAAAATACCTCCGCATGAATTATCCGGAATATAAATATGAGCAGTTCAACAAGGTTCAGGGACTTCCTTTCACCATTGCTGAACTCGACGAAAAATTTAATGACCTTTTAAAATAAACGGCTATGGAGAATCAGAATATGAATCTAACTAAAGAAGATTTCGTCAGCGGCCAGGTGGTTAAATGGTGCCCCGGTTGTGGCGACCACGCTATCTTAAGCGCGGTACAAAATGTTCTTCCACGTCTCGGAAAGAAAAAAGAGGACATCGTAGTCGTTTCCGGTATCGGTTGCTCGTCACGTTTCCCATATTACGTCAACACCTACGGATTCCACAGCATCCACGGTAGGGCGGCTGCGGCGGCAACAGGTGTCAAACTCGCCAACCCGAACCTCTCCGTATGGATGATTACCGGTGACGGCGACTGCACGGCTATCGGCGGTAATCACTTCATTCATGCCTGCCGTCGTAACATCGACATAAACCTCATACTCTTTAACAACCGTATCTACGGTATGACAAAAGGTCAGTTTTCGCCGTGTACGTTCCGTGGAACGAAAACCAAGACGTCTCCGCAAGGTACTTATGAAGACCCGTTCAACCCCGGCGAATTGGCCATCGGCGCAAAAGCGACGTTTTTTGCCCGTGCCGTTGACACCAACCCGAAAGAGATGAGCGACATCTTCATGGAGGCTTATAACCATAAGGGAATGTCTGTTACAGAAGTCCTTCAAAACTGTATGATATTCTCCAACGGAGTCCACGAAAATATTACCGGAAAAGACGTCCGTGAGGATATGCAGGTCAAATGCGAACACGGCAAACCGCTCATCTTCGGCAAGGATCGCAATAAGGGTATCGTCCTTCGCGGAACTCAGTTAGAAGTCGTCACGATAGGCGAGAACGGCATCACCGAGAAAGATATACTCGTTCACGACAAGACACGTCAGGACACGGGTATCCACATGATGCTGGCACACATGATGCCTCCGGAGTTCCCCGTCGCGATAGGCGTTATCCGCGATGTCGTCGCACCGACGTTCAACGACAGCCTTGACGAAATCATCGCCAACGAGAAGGCCAACAGCAAGATTAATTGCGTTGACGACCTCTTGAACAGCGGCACAACCTGGACTATCTGAAAATAGTAATTCCGAATCAGGAAAATATTGATAAGGGAAGCACCTCAAGATTTTTTGAGGTGCCTCCTTTTTTTATTTGAAACAAACCACACACAACCAATAAGAGTCGTGCGTCGTTATAATTGTCGTGAGATACGTCCTTTTTTACTGTATTTGTTAAGATTCATTAACAAAACACGAAAAAATGCAAAAAAAAGTGTTAAAAAGTGTTAAAAACACGCGTTTTTAAGACCTTTGTTACTGCTTGTGTTTCAATAGACAATAAATTTGTATAAAAACAACAGATGTTGATGTTGTTAATAGGCTTGTACATTTTTAAACCAATTATAACACCACTGTCTTATGAAAGAAAAAATAAGTATACTCCTTGCAGAAAGTGACAGGAATTTAGGCCTGCTTATGATGTCGTATTTGTCAGAATGCGGATTTGTAACAACATTGTGCAGCAACGGTTTGGAGGCGGTTGAAAAATATCGTCAAAAGAAGTTCGACTTGCTGATACTCAGTGTCTCAATGCCGATTGTCGATGGTTTTTCCGTCGCACGCGAAGTCCGTAAGGCTGATCCGGATGTGCCGATAATTTTCATATCGGGCTCGTCTTCGGAAAAGGATATGATGAAGTGTTTCTCAGTCGGCGGCGACGACTTTATCGTTAAGCCTTTTAGCAAAAACGAACTCGTATGCCGTATCAATGCTATTTACCGTCGTTCGTCACAATACAGGATGAAGTATTCGGTCGTGCGCTTTTCGTCGTTTACCCTTGACAGCGTGCGTCATACATTATCGCGAAACGGTGTCGAACAAAAGCTGACGACAAGGGAACTCGAACTTCTGTATCTTTTATGCGAGCATAAGAACATGCTTGTGGAACGAAAAGATGCCATGCAGCAGATTTGGAGTCAGAACAACGTGTTTTGTGCGCGCAATATGGACGTGTATGTCAATAAGTTGCGGAAATTGTTGAAGGCAGATCCCGATGTCTCACTCGTCAATGTTCACGGTCTGGGTTACAAACTCATCGTGCGTGACGAAAAGTTACTGCAGTAAGAAGCTGTTTTGATTTGTTCGATAGGGATTTGCATTATATTTTCGAGCAGAT